>JALHTN010000516.1 GCA_022865865.1 Anaerolineales bacterium | reverse complement strand
TCACAAGCTCCGATGACCAGCATCAAACGATCATCACTATCAAGGTACTTTTCGATGTCAAACCAGTTTAACTCTTCAAAACGCATTATGCCTCCAATTGATTAGCTTTTGTTGGAACACAACTGTTGATGATTACAGCAGGAAATTATTCTGGACAGATCCCATCAGATTGAGGTTTAGATTCATTATCTAACTGAGCTGAAATCCACTGTCATTATTGGGGTGATTTAATTTGTGCTTGAAATATGATGATTTATACACATCCCCAGGTTGCAGGTTTAATTCCCAGCCACCTCAGAGAAATATGTTAATAAATCCTCTGGCTCATCGATGATCAAATCCGGGGCTTCACCAGTCAATTTGTGCTTGCTCTGGTGACCCCAGCTGACTGCTATACTCTTGACACCCGCTTTACGTGCAGCGCGGATATCGCTGACCGCATCTCCAATCATATAAATTTCACCTTTTGGTGCGCTTGATTGGGTCTTGATTTTGAGTATTTTTTCCAACCGGTTTCCTTCATCCTCAGCACAAAGGATATTTTGGAATAGGTTTCTTAGACCATAGGCTGTGAGAAATTTTTCCACGACACCACAGCTGTTGCCAGTGATAATTGCTAGGGAGCAAATTTTGGATAAACCACGAACCACGGAATCCATACCTGGTGTTATCTGCAGAGATTCTTCCCGCTGGGTGAACAGCTCGAAATTGCGAGATACAAAGGTAGCGATCTGATCTTCTGGAACCCCCAGCTGGCGTCCGAATTCCGAAAACTCCATGTGCTCCAAAGCCTCCAGATCAGCTTTCGTTGGAGTGTATGCTATCCCCAATTCGCGGCAAACCTGTTCGGCATAACCCAACATGGGTGCCAGCGAATCAGCCAAGACACCATCGAAATCGAAGATTATAATCCTCTCCATACCCCCAATTCTAATGTATACATCATCGAATTAGAAGGACTGCTGAAGAACAATATTATTTGGTAGAGGATCAGCTCTTCATCCGTTCAGCAGTCAGCGTTCAAATATCCCCCTTTTTCAGAACGAAGTGTGAGGTTTCAGTTGAGTTTAGAATCATGATCCCTTGATGTCACTTCAACAGAGGACTGATTACTAATCTTATTTTCTTTTCGGGGAGGTAGAACTTCTATAGACGCATCAACATAATCAAGCCGGAATCATACCTGAATTATCAGCAAACCAGCAATAGCCTTCGCTTGGGAAATCGTTTGATCGAATGTATTGTCAGCCCCATCGGACCATAGGATGGGAAATTCCTTCTTGTCAAGTTGATCTCTAGCAATTGATAAATCTCTTTCCCATTCGGCACGGTCAGCAGGTCCCAATGGTGCCCCGAACTCATTCAGAAATTCCTCAGTTGCCGCAAACAGCCTTACACCCTCCTTGAACTTTCCGCTTGCAACAGCAAGTCCAGCCAATCCTGCAAGACACTCAGCAATACCTTGCTTGTTGCCCATATCTTGCTGCATTTCCAGACTCTCTGAAAATAATTCCGCCGCTTCTTGATAATTCCCTCGAAATTGAGCAACATAGCCAAGGTGGTGCAGATTGCTCGCTAATTCAAGATTCCATTCCATCTCACGGACACTAACTAAGCTCTCTTCATAGAGGATACACGCTCTCTCATAATCGCCTTCAAGTCTGTATATATTTCCCAAACGGAGAAGATTAGCTGCAACGAGAGATTGATCTCCCATTTCTCTGGAAACTTCCAAGCATTCTTCATATTTTACTTTCGCAGATGAGTAATCACCCTCGTGATAATCAATATTTCCTATATCGCTATCCAAAGTGACAATAAGAGGCTGATTTTTGATCTCACGGAAAATTAATAAGCTGGCCTCAAATATTTTTCGAGCCTCGAGATAGTCCTGCTGGTCAAATACGACATGACCATACATATGCAGAGCATTTGCCAACCCTCCTCGATCATCTGTCGCATAATCATGGTAGATTTCAATAGCCTTGGTTAAATATTCTCCAGCGATCTGATAATCTCCTTGTTGCCAGGTAATACACCCTGCATTCGTGAGGACTTTAGCACGTGGCGCTCCCAGTGAGGGGAACTCTCTGATTGCTTTTTCAAGCCAGTCACGACCCTCATTAAGGTATCCAATCGTCCACCACACGACCCAAAGAGAGCCGGCCATCCTCAAACCTGCGTCTCCATAAGCGGCTGGATCTTGAAAAGACCAGTTCAATGCTGCCCGAAAATTTTCCAAATCGACCGCCAATTGCTTGGGGACCATGCTTACGTACTCGCGATTTGCTTTTTGTTCTCCTTCTTCAACCAGGTCCAGGAAATAATGCACGTACCGATTTTGTAATTTTTCGGTTTCACTGGCAGAGATTGCCTTATCAAGCGCGTACTGACGTACAGTCTCCAGCATTCGGTAACGAATTTCCTGGTTCGAGTGATCCATCTGAACTAATGATCTTTCTACCAAACCAGTTAATAATTCGAATATAGCACATTCTTCAATCCTCTTCCCACAGCACACAGATTCAGCTGCCTCAAGTGACCAGCCACCGATAAAAACTCCTAACCGTCTGAAGAGCATACACTCATCATTCGTCAGCAAATCATAGCTCCAGTCGATCACAGCTGCCAGTGTTTGGTGCCGAGGCAGCACCGCACGATCTCCCTTTGAGAGCAATCTAAAGCGATCGTCTAACCTGGCCAAGATCACTTCAATAGGTAAAACACCTACCCGGGCAGCAGCCAATTCAATAGCCAGCGGAATACCATCCAAGCGGTAGCAAATTTCAGCTACGGCTGGCGCGTTGGCATTATCGACCATAAAGGATGGTGAAACAGCAACTGCGCGATCAATAAATAGACGCACAGCATCAAATTGAGATAATTCTTCAAGAACAGGCATATGCATTGGATCGGGGGTATCGAGAGATAAAACTGGATAGGTATGTTCTCCACCAATACGGAGTGCCTCCCTCGAAGTTGCCAATATTTTTAATCCTGGACTTGCACGTAATAGTTCATCAGAAAGGCGCGCGCAGTCCTTTACAATATGCTCACAGCTGTCTAGGATGAGCAGCATATCCTTATCCCGCACATGTTCACTCAGTGTCTCTATCAATGGACGTTGAGTTTCATCCCTCACGGACAGCACACCCGCCACGGCTTGCGTTACCCGCTCCGGATCGTTCATCGCTGCCAGATCCACCAACCATACTCCTTGATTGAAATCTTCGAGTAAATCCGCTGCTAAATGTAGTGCCAGCCTGGTCTTACCCGCACCTCCTGGACCGATCAAGGTAATCAGGCGGTTGATTTCCAATAGACTTTTTACTTCTTCGATCTCTTGCTCACGACCAACGAAACTCGTCATTTCCAATGGGAGATTATTCGGGTGCGAATCTAATGTCTTAATTGGGGGAAAATCCGTTTCTAAATCTGAGACAACCAATTGATAAATATGCTCTCTGCGAGTTAGGTCTTTTAGACGATGTTCCCCCAAGTCACGCAGGCGAACACCTTCCGGGAGAATATCGCGGACAAGCTCGTAGGTCGCCTGTGACAGGAGTACCTGCCCTCCATGACCGGCATTCATCAAACGCGCGGCGCGATTTAATAATGGACCAACATAATCATCACCTCGTTCATCAACTACCCCTGTGTGCAGTGCCATGCGTACTTTCAGCTGTCCTATATCACCCCAGGATTCACTTTGCAAAACCCGTTGAGAAGCTTGTGCCGCCATTAATGCCTGCATAGCCGTATCAAATGCAACTTGGAAAGCGTCGCCAATCATTTTGTAGACATATCCCCCATGTTCACTCATCAACTCCCTGATAATTGCTTCCTGGCGTTGGAAGGCAATTTCCATTGATCCAGTTTCCTTCTCCCACCTATTTGTGCTGGCTTCGATGTCTGAAAAGAGGAATGTGATTGTGCCACTCGGTCGATGATCCATTGTATTACTCAAATCTCAGATCGTCACCTGAATTTACCACCCGATGGATGTTTACATTCTTATTTTACAACAAAGTTGCCGTCTCTTCGTGAGTACTTATCAAAGTCGCAGATATTGAGGACATCGTGTCAACGAGATAATTAACTGCGTGCTTGTTAAATTTATTACCAGGAAGAAATCAATCCGATATCTTGATCGAGTATAACCAGGCAAGATCCGTCAAAATATTTTTCCTATTGGTGAGAACAATGCAACCTTCCCCATCAGCCGAAAAAGAAGTGATTTTCTTTATTGCGGACATCAGCAGTTATACGCGTTTCATCGTGACCAATGAGAAGGAAATGGTTCATAGTCAGATCATCGTTCGTGATCTGATCAGCACCATCATTTCTGAAATAAAAGCACCCATGCAATTAATCCGCTTGGAAGGCGATGCCCTCTTCCTTTATGTTGATAAAGGTGATCCATTAGTACGTTGGCAATTGGTTCGGGTCACTTTACTCGAGATATTGATCGAATTTTTCCGTGTATTTTCCAATAAGATAACGGAACTCACCCTTCACAAAATCTGCAATTGCAATGCATGTAACAATGTTGACCGATTGAAACTCAAGGTCGTCGCTCATAGCGGGAAAACCCTGTTCTTCCATATCAACGATATTTTAGAGCTATCTGGGACAGCCCCGATCATCATCCACCGCCTATAAAAGAATTCTGTCGCTGCAGATGAATATGTCCTGATGACCGAATCAGCCTTCGAAGACCTGATGGTTCCTTTAGAAGATGTAGAAATCGGGTCGGAGAGTTATGACGAGTTGGGCACTCTCAAAACCTTTATATACTATCCTCCGCCAGCGGAACCATGTCATCTCGATAGTCCCACAAATTATCCACAGGTTTTCATCGATACCTTACGGGGTGATGTAAAAAAAGAATATGCCGTTGTCGCCACGGACCCACAGCACGGTTTCCATTTTCACACCGGTCGTCGATTGGCTGATATGCTGGGCTATGATGATGAACTGCTCGATCAATTTCCCCCGAAAGTTATCGAATCCTTTGCTGGAACAGGAAATGTTTTCAAGATTGGGCAATCAAACCATGAGAATATGTTCTCGATGTTGGTTGCAGAGCAGGACTGGACTGTCTGATCGCTGCCCGAAAAGTAGGGGAAAAGGGTCGGGTGATCGGCGTTGATATGACTCCGGAAATGATCGAGAAGGCGCGCCAAAACGCAGCGGTGGCCGGCCTGAGCAATGTCGAATTCATACAAGATCACAGCGAACAATTACCGATTCCTACGGAGTGAGCCGACGTCATCATCTCAAATGGTGCCATCAACCTCTCTCCAGATAAGGACATGGTATTCAAGGAAATTTTCCGGGTTCTAAAACCTGGAGGGCAATTACAAATTGCTGATATCCTGGTTCAGGAACCGCTTCCCAACAGCGCCAAGAACAACCTGGCCTTGTGGGCAGGTTGAATTGCTGGTGCTCTGCTGGAAGCGGAGCTAGCGCAGAAGGTTGAGGCTGCAGGATTCGAGAATTTTGAGATCACCTGGAAAGATGATATTTACCGAGATGCACCGCAGCAATCTGAAGCCGCAGCCTTTGGTACCTTAGGGATTACATACCGGGCGCGCAGACCTTAGCATAAAAACCGCTCCTTGCCGCAGGGGTTTGCGGTCAGTAGGTCCTTAACAATGTAGTCCGCAAGATAAAACCATCACTACACCACGATATTGACCAGTCTTCCCGGAACCAGAATCACTTTCCTGGGTTCCTTATCCTCCAGGTACTTTGCCACAGCTTCTGATCTTAGCGCAAGTTCTTTGGCATCCTCTTCGCTGATATCAACCGGCGCTGAAATCCGGTCACGCACCTTCCCGTTTACCTGAACAATCAGTGTAATTTGTTCTTCGGCTGCTGCGGATTCATCCACTTCTGGCCAGGGCTGTGAGTGAATTGAATATGGTTTTCCAAGACGAGCCCACAATTCTTCTGCAATGTGTGGAGCAACGGGTGCTAACATGCGCAGGTAGATATCCACAGCCTCATCCCATTCTTGAGATCCAGACGCACCCAGTTCACGAGCCTTGTACATCTCGTTGAGCAGCTCCATCAATGCCGAGATGATGGTGTTGAATTCAAAGGTCTCAAAATCATGAGTGACCTGACGTAAGGTTTGGTGTACTTTACGACGTAAATTACGGATTGTTTCCGCATTGGGTTTCCCGGATCGTACTGGATCGGTAAACAGAGTCCAAGTGCGGCGTATCCAGCGCACTGAACCTTCAATGCCGCTGCTGTTCCACGGCCCGCCCAAATCCCAACGAGCAAAGAACATCAGATAGGCACGCACTGTGTCCGTGCCGTACCGGGCTACCAGCTCATCGGGGGCGATCACGTTACCGCGGCTCTTTGACATCTTCTCTGAGTCTTCACCCAGGATGATTCCTTGGTTGCGCAGCTGTGCCATCGGTTCAGAACCCTTCATGACCCCCATATCTCGCCCAACTTTATGAAAGAAACGCGTATAGATCAAGTGCATGGTGGCATGCTCGATACCGCCCGTGTAGGTATCGACCGGCATCCAGTAGTCGTATTCATCAGGATCGAAAAGTCCTTGATCGTAATCTGGACTCAAGTAGCGCAGGTGATACCAGGAGGAACACATGAAGGTATCCATGGTATCGGTCTCACGCAGCCCAGGTTCTCCACACACTGGACAAGTGGTATGTTTCCAGGTCGGGTGCAATTTTAATGGGCTCTCGCCGGTCGGCAGCCACTCCACGTCATCCGGCAGCATTATTGGCAGCTGTTCATCAGGTACAGGCACCGCCCCATGATCGGGACAGTAGACAATCGGAATGGGAGTACCCCAATACCGCTGGCGGGAGATCAGCCAATCCCGCAGTCTGTAGATGATGGCTGGTTTTCCTGTCCCTCGAGCTTCCAGCCACTCATTGACCTGGTTTACAGC
>JALHTN010000515.1 GCA_022865865.1 Anaerolineales bacterium | reverse complement strand
CTCTTTCCAAATGGTCTTATTTGACCGCATCTTTGGCATGGATTTCTTCAATCCGAACCAGGGTGGTAATGTGCTGCTTTTCCAAAACCTGTTCTGGTTCTACTCTCACCCGGCGGTCTACGTGTTTGTCTTACCCGGTTTAGGCATTATCAGTGAACTGCTGCCGCCCTTCGCTCGCAAACCACTCTTTGGGTACAAATGGGTTGCCGTTTCTTCGATGGCTATCGCTCTGGTTGGATTTACGGTCTGGGCACACCACATGTTCACTTCAGGTATGGCGAGTTACTTGCGTGTGCCGTTTACCTATTCAACTTTACTGGTAGCTATTCCCACCGGAATCAAGTTTTTCAGCTGGACTGCTACTATTTGGAGAGGCAAGCTTAATTTCAAAACACCAATGCTGTTCGTATTGGGCGCCATATCAATCTTCCTATTGGGCGGATTAACCGGACCACCGAATGCCACAGTTGCTACTGACCTGCACCTCCATGATACCTATTACATCGTGGGTCACTTCCATGCCACCATGTTTGGTGGATACGTTTTCCCCTTCTTTGCCGCGATTTATTACTGGTTCCCATTGATGACGGGGCGCATGTACCGCGAGCGTCTGGGAAAGGTCCATTTCTGGTTGATGTTGATTGGTTTTTACTTCCAATCACTGTTCCAGATGCAGTCAGGCTTGATCGGTATGCGCCGCAGGATCGCTGATTATGATCCAGGTTTGGGAGTTAACATGCAGCAGATGATTGTTTCCATAGCTGGATTTGCAGTTGGCTTGAGCGTGTTGGTATTTATCTACAACATGGTTGTCAGCGTAAAGCGTGGTGATGTTGCTGTTCCCAATCCTTGGCGTTCCCGTTCACCAGAATGGCAAATCCCAATGCCAGCAAGGGGAGAAAATTACGAGAAACCCTTTGAAGTGATTGGTGAACCTTACGATTACGGTCTGGAGGGTTCTGTGTACACCTCCTTAAGTATAAAAACCAGTCCAGCAGTACCCGAAGCGGCAGCTGCGGATTTATTATAGAGTTATTTGGCGAACGGCATCTCGTTCATAGGAGAGATCTTCATGGAAGAAAAAAATATTCAGGAAGAGCAAAATGGGATTGGCTATAAAGAAGATCGCAATATTGGTGCAGCTGTAATTGTTTTGCTTCTTGTGCTCACGGTTGGAGAATTTTTCATTGGGAGAATTGCAATTGATTGGAACTGGCCGCTCTGGGGTATCGCAATTTTCAAGGCAGCTTTGATCATATATTACTTCATGCATGTCACCAAGCTATTCGGCAGTTCTGAGGAGGAACGTTCATGACCACTCAAGTGGAAACCCACTCCAGTTATAAATTTAAAAGCGATACAAACCGGTTGGGGTTATGGCTTTTCATCATTTCAGATGCCTTTGTATTCGCGGGTTTGCTGGTCAGCCGTTTTTACCTTTTCTTAGGTGAGCGACCAGAACTCAACCAGGTGTTGGGTTTTGCAATTACCCTGATCTTGCTGACCAGCAGTTTTTTCATGTACCGCGCGGATACGGATATCTCCCATGGGAACGTAAAAGGTTTTACCCGTAATATTTTGGTCACGATCGTACTTGGCATCCTATTCCTGGTCGGTGTGGTCGGCCTGGAATGGTCCACGGCACCTTTCTCTGTCGGTGAGAACGCTATGTCATCCATTTTCTTCACCATGACCGGCATGCATGCCCTGCACGTCTTGAGCGGAGTAATTTTCCTGCTCATCGTTTACCGCAAAGGAAAGAAAGGATTTTACTCACAGGAACAGCACTTCCCGGTAGAAGCAGCCGCGATTTACTGGCATTTTATCGATGTGGTCTGGATCTTCTTCTACCCAGCACTTTACCTGATGGGTCGTGCAGTCTAAACAAGTGACAATCAGGCGAGATATCTCCCGGATTGGATAATTATGACGCCTTTTGGAATATGGATTGAATTGCCATGAAGCCTCGTTACATCGTGATTTTTGGTCTGGCAATCCTGGTGGGATTGATCGCCATGTTCCTGATATTAGGACCACAGCGTCCATATACTTTCCAGGGATCCTTAATCGAACCACCAGTTTCTGCACCGCAGTTCGAGTTGACCGATATGAATGGTCAGCCTTTCCAGCTAAGTGAATTGGATGGCCAGGTGGTGGTCATGTTCTTTGGCTACACCAGCTGTCCTGATGTTTGTCCGGTGACTTTAACGGAATTTCTCCAGATCCGGTCGAAACTCGGTGAAGCAGCAGAAGAAGTCAGCTTTGTATTTGTCACCGTTGACCCCGAGCGTGACACTCCAGAGAGGATGCGAAAATACTTAACCAATTTCGATCCAGAAATCATCGGTCTGACAGGTGAACGCAATGAATTGGAGCCGGTTTGGGCGTCCTACGGTGTTTACCAGGCGAAAGCCGAAGGTCCAAGCGATGAATATTACCTGGTGGACCACAGCTCCAGGGTGTATGTGATTGATCCAGATGGAAATTTACGGCTTACCTACCTTTTCGGCACAGAGAACAAGCTGATTACTGAAGATGTTCTCCATCTGGTTTCAAGACAATAGCATAACCGGTTTGAAAATGAAATGAACACCAACCACTCAACCATAAAAAAAGGACTCCTGCGCTTGCTGATCACTTTTCTGATCTCGCTGGCTCTGGTCTGGATCGGCAGCGAGGTGGCTTTTTATTTCCTGCGAGGTAATACCGACCGGTTACCCGAAGAGATTGAATTGGTTATCCCGGCTGGTACAGCATCGAAAGTGGCTGCTGGAGAACCAGTACCCGCAATCCCTGATGAAATGACTTTTGTGCTGGGAGATACCTTGATCGTCAAGAATGATGACGTGGTTGATCATCAATTAGGACCCCTATGGATCCCTCCAAAGACAAAAGCCAGCCTGGTATTGGACGCCGCTCAACGCTATGCATATTCATGCTCATTCCAGACCACACGTTACCTGGGTCTGAATGTTAAGCAGGCCACAACCTGGCAAACTCGTCTGGTTGCACTCGGGTTTTCGGTACCCGCAACGACCATGTTTTTCTTCATCTACAGTTTGGTTCTTTGGCCGATCAACCCTAAACCAAAGAAAGATACCGCCAATCAGCTGCAAACGAATGAGCAATAACCATGCCCAAGATGTTTAAGATTTTATTCAGCCGCCAGTGGTGGAAGACCACAGTTCTCGTATTGGCTGCAGTCGCGGTCATGATCCGTTTGGGAATTTGGCAGCTGGACCGGCTCGAGCAGCGCAGGGTGTTCAATACCCGGGTGGAAGCTCAGCTCGCTGAGCCTCCGTTGGATTTATCCGGCCAGAACTTAATAAAAGACCTGTATGGGATGGAATACCGCACAGCCAGGGTCAGCGGTGAATACGACCATGCCCGTCAAGTCGTTTTGAGAAACCAGGATTGGCAAGGTCGTTTGGGAGTTCTTATCTTGACACCTTTGCTGATTGAGGGTGAGGATAGTGCGATACTAGTCGAAAGGGGTTGGATCCCGTATGAAGATTACACGGAAGGTAATCTCAACCAGTTCGACGAACTTGGCCTGGTGGAAGTCGAAGGCTTAATCCGCAGATCGCAGTCAAAATCCGCAATTGGAGGGCGAGCAGATCAGGTACCCGGTCCTGGTGAAGCCCCTCTGGAAATCTGGAACTGGATCAATGTCACCGATATCTCCCAACAAATTCCCTACCAGCTCCTGCCGGTTTACATATCCGCCTCACCCAATTCAAGCCCGCAGGAACTGCCGTACCGGTCTCAGCAAGAGTTAGAACTCACCGAAGGCTCCCATCTAGGCTATGCCTTCCAGTGGTTTATCTTTGCTGCGATTTTAGCGATTGGCTACCCGCTCTTTGTACGCCGGGAAGAGAACCGGGCAGCTGCAGATAATGATAATCAGAAGAATCCATACATCCGATCTAAAAAAAACTCGGATCCGAATTCGGAGCCCGAATCAAAAGGATACGACCAAGCATGAGCCCAGCCCCCGACCGATCAGAATCCATCTCTCCCGTATTTCGCCGCATGTTAGTGATTACAGCTACCCTGGCTTTTGCTTTGATCTTGCTGGGTGTGATCCTGCGAGTGACGGATGCAAGCAACACCTGCCTTGATTGGCCTACCTGTTCAGGTGGATTAACAGAACCGCTTAACAGCCCTGCCTTTCTTCCATACATACATCGATTATTGGCTGCATTAACAGGATTGGGTTTATTCGCATCCCTGATCTATGCCTGGCGGCATTTCCGTAAAATTGGTTGGCTGGTTTATCCGTTAATCTTGGCCCTGGTATCTATGGGCTTACAAATCTTTCTGGGTCGCCTGATCGCTTTGCAGGGTGAGCAGCCGATTCTAAGCGCTCTTCATTTTGCCCTGGCTCTCGCTGTTCTTGGCTTGACATTGTTAGTTGCTGTGGTTGCATTTTCCCATGCCTATAACAAACCGTCCGCTCAGGTTGCACATTCAGAAGTGAAAGTACGCTTGACTTTTAATTCTCCTTTTGCCCGGTTCAGCTTGTGGACACTGGGCGCTGTCATGCTTTTATTTGTAAGCGGAACACTGGTGTCTGCCAGCGGAGCTAATGCTGCTTGCCAGGGTTGGCCTTTATGCAGCGAGATTATTCCTGTTGATTATTTGGGGTGGATCAACCTGGGCCATCGTGTGATTACCCTGTTCACGGGATTGATGGTTGCCGGGCTCTTTATTCAAGCCTGGCGGACCCAGCGCAGCCAAACTGGAGTCCTGGTTGCAACTACCGCAGCTGGCGTCCTTTTTTTCTCTCAGGCCTTGATGGGCATCGTTGAAACAGCACAGGGTTATCCGGGTTATTTGATGGGGTTACATATCGTTACGGCAGTCGCGGTCTGGGTAGCCTTCATAATCCAGGTCTCTCTGGTGGGATATGCAAAGCGCACTGCTCAGGCTGAAAATGCAGAAGCCCGGTTGTGGAAAGATCGGGACCCGAAGATTTTATTGAAAGATTACTTGATGCTGACCAAGCCAATCGTGGTGGCGTTATTACTGGTGACGACTTTCGCGGGGATGGTCGTGGGTGCTCAAGCATGGCCGAGTCTGCAATTGGTATTCTGGACCTTATTGGGAGGGTTTTTGGCAGCCGGAGGCTCGGGGGCTATCAACCAGTATATCGATCGCCATGATGATGATAAGATGCAGCGCACGGCCAACCGCCCAATTCCTGCTGGGCGGCTAACCGCCGGTGAAGGATTGGCTTTTGGGGTAGCAGCTGCCCTGGCTTCCTTCTACCTGATGGTGGCCATGGTCAATTTCCTGGCAGCGCTATTAACTTTGGCAGGCATCATCTACTACGTCGTGCTGTACAGCATGCTGCTGAAGAAAACTACGGTTCAAAATATTGTTATCGGTGGCGGAGCAGGGGCTATACCCCCCTTAGTTGGCTGGGCTGCTGCAACAGGCAGCCTGAATGTGCCCTCGCTGTTCTTATTCGCGGTTGTCTTCATGTGGACACCCCCTCACTTTTGGGCGCTGGCGCTGGTGCGTAAAAAAGATTACGCCCGCGCGGGTGTACCCATGCTGCCGGTCGTGCGGGGCGAAAAAGAAACTCGCTGGCAGATATTTCTTTACACGATTGAGCTGGTGATTTTAACCCTGGTGCTGCCTCTGTTTGGCCTGGGGGGTGGGATTTACTTTGTGGCAGCCATCTTGCTGGGTGGCCTGCTGCTGATCTCAGCCTGGAAGGTTTGGCGCGGTGAGGGGAATAAGGTTGCCTGGAAAATGTACCGGCATTCGAGCATGTACCTGGCATTCCTGTTCCTAGCTTTAATGGTTGACGCATTGGTGTAAATTCATTGGTAGCAAAAAACTAGGAGTTGTCCCAAAAGGTTGTCACCCTTGAGCGAAGTCCTGTCCCTGGACGGACAGACCGGGGGGAAGGGTCTCATCGACTAATTCTGAGATCCTTCACTTTGTTCAGGATGACATTTCTATGGTTTTTTGACAGCCCCTAGTTTTTTATTTCTTAATCCGATCTGAGCGGAATGACCTGCATTGCGCTCACTCTTCGCTCCACATTACATGCGGGATTCAAGTGCACTGCGCTCCGCTTTGAGTGCTTGGAGCGATCCAATTTACTCTGCTT
>JALHTN010000514.1 GCA_022865865.1 Anaerolineales bacterium | reverse complement strand
CGGTGTGAGCGGCGGATTGAGCTGCTGAACATTATACCAAGGCTGAACTCCAGCGCCCCGGTGGAACCATCGGGGCGTTTCCGTTGGTTTATCTTTTGACCTGACGGTGAGTCCCGGGAAGGACAGTCTTGCGATGATCAAAGCGACTTACCATGGTGTCCCGGTGGAGGTGCTGGACGTCTACCAGCGCGGCGAAGAGCTCTTCGCTGCCATCCATGCCCTCGACGATGAACCGTTCGTGATCGACCAGTGGCCGGTCAAGGCCAAACATGCCACAGTCAGGTTGGACCTGCTCCAGGATCTCGATCCGGACTTGGCGATTGCTCCTAAGCCGCTCACCCTGCTGGATATCGCCCTCACCTACTGGGTAAAGCGCAGTTGGTACGCGGGGGAGAGCATCTGGCTCTGGCGCAATGGTAATAAGGGGGCTTTTCTGAAAGAGGAAGTTGGTTTATTTGTCACTTTGAGTGTAACTGGTTATCGCGAGAGCCTGAATATCTTCCGGTTGCTCCCGGGGAAATGGGAGTGGGAGCCATGTCACGATCTTGAGCTCAAATACCAGATATGGGCAGCCAGAGCTCAGGAAAGGCTGAGAGGAACTATCTAGTTACATAGTCATTGTAGTTGAACGGCGGATAACCATGTCCGCATTGGATATACTGAGTCGTCTATATGAAACGGTCTCATTTTCGAAGACGAAGTAAATACAGCCCTGCCACTCCAAAGCTAACTTCTGTCTCGCCTGCCTCAAGATATTCTGTGAGAAAATCCTGAGTAAAAGTAGTAGGGCTGCCCATTTTTGGGAGTCCAGCCCTTCTGGATTCCGGTATCATCCTTTCATAGCGTTTCAGGTGAGGATGGTTCTTCATGACAGCTGCTTGATAGAGATTGCACCAGGAAGTTCCTATCCAAACCTCTCCCTCAGCGCTTCAATTTCCGGCAGGTGGGTCTGCTCGTGATAAGCCAGGTAGGCCACCTGGCGCAGGATGGTGATGCGCCCAATACCTCGTGCGGCCGGATCGCGTTGTATTCCTCCAACCAATCTTCTGAAATCGCCTGGACCTCTGCGACAGTATGAAATATATAGGCATCGAGAACGGATTCACGATAAGTGCGATTTATTCGACAAACAGCTTCAATTTGAGCAGCCCGTATACTGGAAAATCTCGCCTTCAAGCAGCAAATGGGGCTTCGAGCTCGGAGATATCAGTCTCACTGAGCTTGAGATCATCCGCATTCATCACACCATCTACCTGCTTCACACTCCGTGCACCTACAATAGCACCCGTGACCGCAGGATGGTTGAGGGTCCAGGCAATCGCGACTTCTCCTACCGAACGCCCATAACGAGCACCAATAGATGCTAATCGATCAACAAGCACGAGATTTTGTGAGAGCTTAGGTTGAAGGAACTCAGAATCACGTTGGCGCCAATCGTTATCAGGGAGGTTGGCAGCCCGTTCGCGAGTCATTGCACCAGTGAGCAGTCCCGAGTACATCGGGGAATATACGATTACTCCGATCTGAGCCTGCTGGCAGTAGGGGAGAATTTCCGCTTCGATCTCCCTGCGCAGAAGCGAGTATGGCGGTTGAAGGGATGTGAGCGGAGCATTGGTCTGTGCTCTTTGCATCTGCTGGACATCGAAGTTGGAGACTCCAATCCAGCGTACTTTTCCTTCCGTTTGCAATTTCGCCAACATCCCCCAGGCTTCATCGATATCCTCCATAGTCTCGGTTGGCCAGTGAATCTGGAGCAAATCAATAGCTTCTACCTCAAGCCTGCGAAGACTGTCCTCACATTCCTCTTGAATCGACTCAGCTGTAAGATTTTTATGGATCTTCCCCTGGTCATCCCAGCGCAGACCGCACTTCGTGAAGATATAAGGTGTGGAACCGGACCATCCAGCAAGAGCCTTCGCAATGATCTCTTCCGAGTGGCCCACACCGTATCCAGGCGCAGTATCGATCCAGTTGATACCCAGTTCAAGTGCACGATGAATAGCTTCGATGGAAGCCTGGTCATCTTGTGGTCCCCAGGAAAATTCATAGCCAGTACCCCCGATTGCCCACGCTCCGAAGCCGATGGTTGTGATATTGAGATCTGAATTACCTAGCTGTTTCGTTTGCATTTTTCATCCTCCAGATTCAAGGAAATCATATTTATTTGGTTGGTTAATATCTGCGTTTTCGGAAATTACCCAACCCGAAAACGATCGTAGATTCGTTTGTTCACAGGTCTTAATGCAGGATAAATCTCCTTATAAATTTCAAAAAACTCTGAGTAGAGAGATGTTAATTTCGGATTGGGTTCAAATACTTTCCCAGGTTTATAAACCCGCGAGGCAGCTTCCTGTATAT
>JALHTN010000066.1 GCA_022865865.1 Anaerolineales bacterium | reverse complement strand
TGTGACTGCGGGACCTGGTCCTGTGCTGGTTCTAGCTGGTCCTGGTTCTGGAAAAACTCGCGTCTTAACCCAAAGAATCGCATATTTGATTGCAAATCAAGGCGTTCGCCCACATCACATTCTTGCGGTTACCTTTACCAACAAAGCAGCTCGGGAGATGGAAAGCCGACTGGCAGAATTGGTCAGCAACCAGACGCGAGGATTAACTTTGGGGACATTTCATGCAACGTGTGCCAGAATATTGCGGCACGAAGATGAACACCTTCCTTTTAATTCAAATTATGTCATCTTTGATACCGATGACCAGATCAGTGTAGTGAAACGTGCTCTCTCAGATTTAAATATAGATAACAAAAGATATTCACCTCAGAATGTCCTGGGATCAATTTCAAAGGCGAAAAACGAATTGCTTTTACCAGATGAATTTGTCCCCCAGAATTATCGCGATGAAGTGGTTAAGAGAATTTATACTCGTTATCAAGAATTGTTGCTGGTAAGCAATGCGCTCGATTTTGATGATTTACTTTTGTGGACAGCCCGCCTTTTGGAAGATGTTTCGACAGTCCGGCACAAATATGCACAAAGGTTTGAGCATGTACTGGTTGACGAATTTCAGGATACGAATTTAGCGCAATACAAGCTCCTTGGTCATTTAGCATCAATCCACAAGAACATATTTGTAGTTGGGGACGCAGATCAATCCATTTACGCCTGGCGGGGAGCGGATTACAGGAATGTGCTCAGATTTGAGCGCGATTACCCTGAATCGCAAATCATCCTGTTAGAAGAAAACTATCGCTCAACCCAAAATATTCTGGATGTTGCCATGGCGGTTATCGATCGCAATCCGGATAGAACTCCAAAGAAGTTAACCACGCAGCGTGGGACAGGTGAAAAGATCGTGCTCCATGAGACCTATGATGATCGCGAGGAAGCAATTTACGTCGTTGACACCATTGCTCGAATCGTGGCGAGTAGTCAGGCTCGAACTGGGGATTTTGCAGTTATGTACCGGACGAATGCCCAATCACGTTTATTAGAAGAGGCTTTTCTGCAAGCGAATCTACCATATAAGTTAGTCGGGGCACAGCGGTTTTATGGACGGCGTGAGGTAAAAGATGTGATTGCATACTTGCGCTCAGTACATAACCCAAACGACGAATTCAGTTTATCCCGGATCATTAACGTGCCGGCTCGCGGAATAGGTGCGAAGAGCGTGATTGAGTTGAGAACTATCGCACAGCAAGCTGGTCTTTCGCCTGGTGAGTTGTTATTAGAAATCAATGATCAAAATTCACCCCATCATAAATCCTTCCAAAAGCGAATGGGTCAGTCTTTATCCAAATTTGGAGTCATGCTGACCAGATGGTGTTCGATGAAAGATCGATCTACACCATTGGAGCTGATGGACCAAATCATTGATGATAGTGGATTTCGAGGATATATCGATGATGGAACTGATGAAGGACAGGACCGCTGGGATAATATCATGGAGCTACGTCGTTTAGCGGGTGAATTCAAAGAGCCAGGACTCGATGCATTCCTGGAAAGGCTAGCCCTGGTTTCCGACCAGGACACATTAGATTCGAGCACTAATGTACCCACCTTGCTGACCCTGCATGCTGCCAAAGGCCTTGAATTTCCAATTGTTTTCATTGTAGGACTGAGTGATGGCACCTTGCCTCACTTCCGATCGATAGATGAACCGGAAGGTAGACAGGAAGAGAGGAGATTATTCTATGTGGGAATTACTCGGGCTATGGATCGATTATTCTTGATCTTACCCCTCAACCGCAGCTCATTTGGGTATTCCGAACCTGTGGATGAGTCTCGTTTTTTGCGGGATATTCCAGATGATTTAATAGAAGGCAGCCCTCTCTCCGTGAAACGTTCTCAGATAACCAGATCCAGTGTGACGCATTGGGAAAGAAAAAAAACTTCCACGGAGACCAGAAGCGAACCTCAATATATCGCAGGAACGACAGTACTGCATCCAACCTGGGGTGAAGGATTGGTACTCAATAGTCGTCTTCAAGATGATGATGAAATCGTAGATGTTTTTTTTGCTGGTGAAGGTTTAAAACGTTTGGCAGCTTCATTAGCAAAATTAGAGATCAAGGGTTAATCTACCTCCGTCTCAGGTGCATTTTTAATTGCCCTTCACTTTGTACCCAGCACAGCTTATAATCCAGATATGCCCATCCTCGATCAAAATTCCCTTGAGTTCATCAGCCGGGGTAAAGGGTATACACGCCGTGTGGGTATACGCCTCGGTACGATATTGAAAACTGGTGATGTGATATGTCTGGTAGGTGATTTGGGTTCAGGGAAGACAACTCTTGTTCAAGGCATGGCAGCTGGATGGGGATCACTCGATCGGGTAACGAGTCCTACTTTCGTCCTGGTTAACTTGTATCGTCGTTTGGACGGTGGACAATTTCACCATCTGGATGCTTATCGCTTAAAGGATGCCAAAGAAGCGGAAGAACTTGATCTGGAAGCCGATATTGATTCTGGACCTCTGGTAGTGGAGTGGGCAGAGAGGATTTCCGCAGCTCTCCCAAAAAACCACCTATGGGTTTCTATGCGTATAGTAGATGAAAATCAACGTGATTTGGTTTTTAGTGCCCGGGGTGATTATTACAAATCTTTATTAGACAAATTCCGAATGCGAATTTATGGTGGACTATAATGCTGCTGGCGATTGATACCTCCACGCGAATGATTGGGGTAGCTTTGTACGATGGTGTACAGATTGTAAGTGAAATGGTTTGGTTAAGCCAACAATATCACACTGTAGAATTAGCACCAACTGTAGACTCATTAATGGAAAGAGCAGGCATTCCACCGAGTGAATTGCAGGTGGTGGCAGTCGCACTGGGTCCGGGATCATTTACCGGATTGAGAATTGGCTTAGCTTTTGCAAAAGGAATGGCCCTTGCAAATCACATGGAAATTATTGGTGTACCGACCCTTGATATCCTGGCAGCTTCCCAACCCATTGATGAATTACCATTAGCTGCAGTTTTGCATGCCGGTCGAGGTAGGCTTGCAGTAGGGCGGTACAAAAATTCATCTGGATCATGGAAATCGGATGATCAGGTTAAGGTACAAACCTCACGTGAAGTAGCTGCTGGAATAAAGTCACCCACCATCGTATGTGGAGAGCTAACAGCAGAAGAGCAGCGTATTTTCAGGCGAAAGCGCAAGAACGTGATTTTATATTCACCGGCTCAATGCCTGCGGCGACCATCTTTCCTGGCAGAGTTGGGATGGCGCCGCTGGCGGAAAGGTTTGACCGACGATCCCGCTTCTCTAACTCCTATTTATCTTCACTACGAACAAAAAAACTCTGGATGATAGAAGACAAACGCATCACTTTCCGTCCAATGCGGAAAGATGACCTGGATTCTGTTATGGTAATCGACCGTTTCTCTTTCAGCATGCCCTGGCCTGAGAGCGCATACCGTCATGATTTAATCGAAAATCCGAATGCACTACTGCGGGTTGCTGAGGTTGTTTCTACTATTTCCAATGCACAAGTAGTGGGAATGGTAGACGTTTGGTTGATCCTGGATGAAGCTCACATAGCTACACTTGCTGTACATCCGGATTACCGTGGGCAGGGGATCGCATCCAGACTCATTAAACTGGTCTTGATTGAAGCTCATAAAAAGGGAGCAAGCAAGGCAATGCTGGAGGTTAGATCAAGCAATCATGCGGCCCAATCCTTATATAAGAACTTTGGATTTAAGATTGTTCATCGCCGACCTCGTTATTATTATGACAATAAGGAGGATGCTTTCTTGATGTACCTGGATAACTTAGATGATTGGGTGGTGTTTGGCGAACAGGGTGAACTCCAAAAATCTGCGAACAGATGAGGGGTTGTTGTCTCGTAATGATTAATAAACCGTGAGGTGAATTATGAATCCTGAAGATATCATAAAAGAAGTAGCCGAAGAAGTTTCTACCTGCACAATGTGTGAGCTTCACCATTCTCGAAAATTAGCTGTACCAGGAGAAGGACCGGTTAATTCAGATATCATGTTTATCGGGGAGGGACCGGGATTTCATGAAAATGAACAGGGGCGACCGTTTGTTGGGGCAGCTGGAAAATTTTTAGAAGAATTATTGTCAGATATTGGTCTCAGTCGGGAAGAAGTGTTCATTTCCAATGTCGTCAAATGCCGCCCTCCTGGAAATCGAGATCCACTTCCTGAGGAGGTTGAGACTTGCACTTCAACGTATCTTGATCGTCAAATTCAAGCTATCGACCCAAAGGTAATCGTCACCTTGGGGAGGTTCTCAATGAACCTGCTGCTGCCCAATGCTAAAATTAGTCAAGTTCATGGCCAACCCGTCAAAATCCGGGGACGTTTAGTGATGCCGATGTACCATCCAGCTGCTGCACTCCACAATGGTTCCCTGCGTCCGGTGATCCAACAAGATTTTTCCAAACTCCCTGAACTGATCGCAGCAGCTGCGGATTCACCTAAATCGGAAGAAAATAAGAAGAAATATGAAGATGAACCGAAACAGCTGAGTCTTTTCTGAGGTATAAAATGAATTTATATCAATTAAATCTACAGGAAAAAATCCAGGATCGTTCCGCGAAGATTGTTATTCTTGGACTTGGATATGTCGGTTTGCCCCTGGCAACGATATTTGCCGAAGCTGGATTTAATGTGGTAGGGGTGGAACCAGACAAAACGAAAGTGGATAAACTCAAACGTGGAAAAAGCTACGTTCAAGATGTTCCCAGTAAGAAGCTTGAACAATTGATGCAGTCTGGGACTTTACAAGCAACCACCGATTTTTCAGTACTTGAAGAAGCAGATGCAGTGAGCATCTGTGTTCCAACACCGTTGAGGAAAACAGGAGATCCAGACCTCTCCTACATTTTGGATGCCACTGATGAGTTGGCAAAATACATGCATCCAGGTGTAGTAGTTGTGTTGGAATCCACAACTTACCCGGGAACTACGCGGGAAATCTTGCTGCCGAAGCTGACTGAAAACAGTGGATTAAAAGTAGGAGAAGATTTCTTCCTGGCATTTTCTCCTGAACGAGTTGATCCTGGTCGTGAAGATTGGACCACATACAACACACCGAAAGTGATCGGAGGCATTACCACAACTTGTACTGAAGTCGCCTCATTATGGTACCAACAGGCATTAGAAACTGTTGTGCCAGTCTCCTCCGCAGAGAGTGCGGAAATGACCAAGTTACTTGAAAATACCTTCCGCATGATTAATATCGGTCTAGTCAACGAAATGGCGATCATGTGTGATCGCCTGGGTTTGGATGTCTGGGAAATTATCGATGCTGCGGCAACAAAACCCTTCGGTTTTATGAAATTCACTCCAGGGCCTGGTCTCGGCGGACATTGCATCCCCATCGATCCATTATATCTTTCCTGGAAACTAAGGGCTCTGAATTACACAGCCAGATTCATCGAACTTGCTTCAGAAATCAATACCGGGATGCCGCGCTATGTGGTCAGCAAAATACAGGATGCACTTAATGAACATGGCTTACCCTTAAAAGGCAGCCAAATACTGGTAATTGGTGCTGCATACAAGCCAGATGTAGACGATATTCGTGAGTCGCCCTCATTGGATATTATAGGATTGCTGCGCCAGAAAGGCGCCCAGGTCAGCTACCACGATCCCTACATCCCCAGGATCAGCCATGATGATTATTCACTTGAAAGCGTACCTGATCTGGTTGAGAGTGTCCAGAAAACGGATTGTGCGGTGATCGTCACAAATCATTCAATATATGATTATCAGACCATACTAGAACGAGCTCCACTGATAATCGACACACGTAATGCACTCGGAAAAGCCGGTAAGAATGATCCTCGAGTAGTTCGGTTGTGAAATTGTAACCGGCGTGAGTTCAAAGGAGCAAAGAGTAAAATGGCTCGTTATTTTCTAACAGGTGTTGCGGGTTTCATCGCTTCTCGTGTAGCAGAATTATTGCTAGACGAAGGTCATCTGGTAGTAGGTGTTGATAATATGAATGATGCTTACGATGTCCGGATGAAGGAATATCGCCTTGGACGGTTGATCGATCGGCAAGGGTTCAAATTCGCGCAGATAGATATATCAGATCTTGATAAGTTGGAAAACTTTTTTGAGGTTGAGATTCAGAGTGATGTGGAAAATAAATTCGCTGCGGTGATCAACCTGGCAGCGCGGGCTGGGGTCAGGCAGTCAGTTGAGAATCCCTGGGTTTATGTGGACACGAATATTACAGGTACCCTGAATTTATTGGAAATTTGCCGCCGGAATGAGATTAATAAATTCATCCTTGCTTCGACATCCAGCCTCTATGGCTCTGATGCACCCCTTCCAACTGGTGAAGATGCGAACAGTGACACCCCCCTGCAGCCCTATGCTGCCAGTAAAAAAGGAGCGGAAGTACTGGCACATTCTTACCACTACCTGTATGGAATCGATGTGACCGTCTTCCGATATTTCACAGTGTATGGACCTGCTGCTCGACCTGACATGGTCATGTTTCGCTTTGCAAAATGGATCCATGAAGGCAAGATGCTGCAGGTAAATGGAGATGGAGAACAATCGCGTGGCTTCACTTATGTGGATGATATTGCGCGCGGCACGATCTTAGGATTAAAACCAATGGGTTATCAGGTGATCAATCTTGGGGGACACGAAACCATTAGTATTAATGAATTAATTCAACTTTTCGAAGAGAAAATCGGTAGTAAGGCGAAAATTAACCACCGTCCAGCACACCCTGCAGATATGAAAGCAAATTGGGCAAATATTGAAAAAGCCCAGGAGCTCCTTGGATGGCAACCAGAAGTATCCCTTGATGAGGGGGTCTCCCAGCTGATTCGCTGGTACCAGGCAGAACGTTCTTGGGCGAGCCAAATTCGAACTGAATAGGATTAAGGTCAGCTGCGGTAAGCGCCCATGTCAGAATCGCCGACCAGCAAATTTAGCCAGTTGTTCAATCGTCTTTTTGGAAATGAATTGATCCAGCGGGTAGTTAAGAATTCTGGCTATTTATTCAGCGCGACTGGTGTCGCTGCAGTATTGAGCATGGTCCAAAGTATTTTTGTTGTCCGGTTGCTCGGGGTTACCGATTTTGGTGTTCTGGGAACAATTACTCTTTTCACAAGTGTTGTAAATAAGTTCGCATCATTTCGGATGAGCGAATTAGTTATTAAATACGTTGGACAATATAGCGTAGAAGGAGATGAGACGAAAGCAGCAGCAGTGTTTAAATCAGCGGGGATTCTAGAAACCCTTACTTCCTTTTTTGCTTTCGGATTAATATGGCTTTTAGCTCCTCTTGGTGCCCAATATTTTGCCAAAGACATTGCTACTACGAATTGGTTTATCCTGTATGGATTGATCGTTTTGGCGAATTTTATGGTTGAAAGCTCAACTGGCCTCCTACAAATATTTGACCGCTATAAAATTATTGCAGGCATAACCGTTGGACAGAGTATACTGACCCTCGGTTTGGTTGGATTGGTGTTTATTAATCAAGGGGGGTTGTTTGAAATTGTTCTTGTTTATATGGTGGGGAAAATAACTGCTGCAATTGCGCTGGCGGTCTCAGCGCTGGTCTTGGCTACCCAGCGTTGGGGATTTAATTGGTGGCGGGCACCGGTGGGATTGTTGCGTGATCGCTCGAAGGAGCTGGTTAAATTTGCAGTCAGCACAAATATTAGTGCTACCATCAATTTAGTTAATAAGGATGGAGAACTGCTCTGGGTATCAGCGCTTACTGGTCCGACAGGAGCTGGTTATTATAAATTAGCATTAAGCCTGGCGAATTTAATCCAGCTGCCAGTGAGTCCGCTACCCCAGGCCACTTATCCTGAATTATCCCGGGAAGTCGCCGCTAAGAATTGGGGAAATATGCGTTATGTGCTTCGCCAGGGTTCATTCATGGCATTCGCTTACTCTATCCTTGCTGGATTATTTTTAGTGATCTTCGGAAGACCACTGATCGCTTTTTTCTATACACCTGAATTCTTGCCATCATACCCAGCATTACTGATTTTGATGGTTGGTTTACTGGTTGCGAATACATTTTACTGGAATCGAATTGCTCTTCTGTCTTTAGGTCTCCCAGATTATCCTGCAAAAATTAATTTAATTGCAGCTGTGCTCAAGGTGATTGGAATTTTAACCATAGTACCCATATTTGGATACTTAGGGAGTGCAGCTTTGCTTTCAGGATTCTATGTATTCTCGGTGAGTTTGAATGTACGTAAGACTTTCCATGAATTGAAATCACGCGCAAGTGAGATCCGATGAAAGTAGCCGTCATTGCACCAACAGCCATCCCATCTATACGAGCCAATTCTGTTCAAGTGATGAAAATGACCCAAGCTTTCGCAACTCTCGGTCATCATGTTCTATTGATCATCCCGGATGATCCCGAGATGCAACAGGGAGCTGACCGAACTTGGGTCTCACTTGCCAAGCATTATGGACTGCAAAACCAATTCCCAATGGAATGGCTGCCTGTCAAATCAGGGTTGCGTAAATATGATTATGCTTGGAATGCTGTCCGCTGGGCAGGGAGTTGGGGAGCAGATGTAATTTATACTAGACTGCCTCAGGCTGCTGCGCTCGCAGCAAATCAAGGGTATGCTGCTGTCTTCGAAATCCATGATCGCCCTCAAGGTATCATGACGCCGATGCTATTGCGGTTATTTTTCCGGGGTAGAGGATCGCAACGCTTGATCGTGATCTCGCAGGCACTTGCAGCTGATTTAATCGATGAATACCAATTTCTCCACGAACCACTATTGATGAAAGTTCTTCCAGATGGTGTGGACCTGCAACGTTATGTTGGTTTACCTCCGCCAGAGGAGAGTCGTGAACTTCTATCCGCAGAATTAATAAATCAGGATAGTAAATCCCAATTTTCTCCTGAACGGTTCACAGCTGGGTATACTGGCCACCTTTATCCGGGCCGGGGAGCATCCCTAATCCTGGAGATTGCTGCCCGTATCCCAGAAATGAATTTCTTGATTGTTGGTGGAGAACCCAAGGATGTTAACCGGGTGCAGGAACGGGTCTTGGAGCGCAATCTGAACAATGTGACCTTGACAGGTTTTATTCCAAATGCTGATTTACCTCGTTATCAATCCGCTTGTGATGTACTACTGATGCCGTATCAAGCACAGGTATCAGCCTCATCCGGCGGAGATATCGGGCGATATTTGAGTCCCATGAAAATGTTTGAATACCTGGCATGCGGTCGGGCGATCTGCTCAAGCGACCTTGAGGTGCTAAAAGAAATTCTTTCTTCGGAAATTGCTATGCTCCTGCCACCAAGAGATGTTGATCTGTGGGTGGCTGCTATTCGAGAATTAATAGATAATCCTTCCCTCAGGAAAGACATGGCTGTCAAGGCAAGTGCAGCAGCCAAAAATTATTCATGGGAGGCCCGAGCTGAAAAAATCCTGTCAGGAATTCACACATCAGATGAAAGATGAATGTAGGTAGCATATGAGTAATGGAATCAAAGCCTCAGGAAAATCACTTGGATTTTGGTGGTACATATTACTGGGAATAATTCTAGCTGGAATCTCAGTTTTCCTGGCATGGATATCGAACGGATTTATAAGCATTCAAGGTTGGCCTTTATTCCTAGTAGTAGTGTTCTTTTCAGGGGGGATTTTATATGGCAGCTGGCTGGCGGTAAAAGCAGACCCTGCATTTCAGCTGCCCAGCTGGTTGGGGTGGTTAATCATCGGCGCCACAATCCTACGTTTGATGGCAGGGGTGCTCTGGTTCTCGGGTCTACCTAATTGGGGGTATGGTTCACCAGTTGAGCAGGCGGGTTATATCATGGCGGATGCCCAGGCGAGGGATTCTGCTGCCTGGGAATTAGCCCAGTCAAATGACGAGCTCCTGAATGCTTTCGGAGAGTTTCGGCAAGTCGATCAATATGGGGGGATGCTATTCCTCAGCGCATCGTTATATCGGTATTTGGGGGGGGGTTCCCATCTGCCATTACAAATGGTTGTCCTAACTGCATCAATTTCGTCACTTGCGATATTGTTTGCTTGGGCTTTCGCGAGGCGTCTATTGGGTGAAAAAGCGGCTTTTTTGACCGCCTGGATCTTGGCATTGTTCCCCGATGCGATAATTCTCGGAAGTTCACAAATGAGAGAAGCATTCTTGATGGCCTTGATCGCAGCTGCGCTGTATGGTTTGGTGCGTTATATCCAGGATCGGTCAACATCAGGTTTGGTGTGGATATTCGTCGCTCTTATTTTAATGCTGCCATTTTCTCCACCCATCGCTGGAGTTTTCTTGGTGATGTTTGTGATTTTGGCGATCTCAATGGATGGTTGGGGAGTTTTCCGCCAAGCGAGATTTTGGCTGATACTGGTGGGGATAGCGGTCGTTGCCACGGTAGGGATTTGGTTGGCTTGGGAGCGAATCGCCCCGGAGGGTATCAGCAACCCAATAGCTCTGGTTAGCTGGTGGTTCCGCGAGTCTGCCCGCTGGCAAGCATACTTTGTCAAACGTTCTTCACCATTGATTCGCAGAATAATCAACACTACTCCAGATTGGGTCAATACTCCGATCTTGGTCGGCTATGGCATCCTGCAGCCATTTCTGCCTGGGGCTCTATTGGATCAAGGGTTCCCGATTTGGAAAGGGATCGCCATATGGCGTTCGATAGGTTGGACGTTAATGCTGCCTTTCTTGATGGTAGCCCCTCTTGTATTGTGGGGTGTCAAGGGTAAAAGAAGGTTAGCGATCGGATTGATCCTTATTGTTTGGATGGGAATCCTGATCGCGGCAATGAGAAGCGGTGGCGATCTTTGGGATAATCCGAGATACCGAGTCGTTTTCATCAGTCTTCAGACTGTGCTCGTAGCCTGGGTATGGTATACACAGAGGGCTGGTAATAACCCATGGTTATGGCGCATGATTATTGGTTTGGCTATTATCCTGGTCTGGTTCATTCCCTGGTACCTGCAGCGCAGCGGGCAGCTTAATTGGCCAATCGATAATGTTTTTGTAACTCTTGCATTAGGCTTTATGAGCGTAATTATCGTGTACTTGGGGCTCTACTTGTGGGGGAGGAAAAGAAAAGGGTTGGATCGATCATCCATAGAAAAAAAATAATCTTGTGCTACATTAGCCTTCTTATTGGATTAGATTGTTATTTTGGAGGTTTGCATAATCTCCAAGTAAGGTTATAATTCAATCGCTGAATTTTAGAATTAGGAGGCTGCAGATGCCTATTGCAATTATCACCGGGATCACAGGTCAGGATGGTTCATACTTAGCTGAATTTCTGTTAGCTAAGGGATATGACGTAATCGGTATGGTTCGCAGATCGAGCACAGTTACATTTCAGCGTATCAAGAAGATTCAAGACGATATCACCATTATCCAGGGTGACCTGCACGATCAAAGCTCCCTGGTGGACCTTGTCGAACGGTACCGCCCAGATGAGGTGTATAACCTTGCTGCGCAGTCTTTTGTTCCAACTTCATGGAATCAACCTGTGCTGACCGGAGAGGTAACTGCCTTAGGGGTCACCCGAATATTGGAAGCCATCCGTCTGGTTAATCCACAATCCCGCTTCTATCAAGCATCTTCCAGCGAGATGTTTGGAAAGGTCAGGGAAGTACCCCAGAATGAAAATACTCCTTTCTATCCACGCAGCCCCTATGGAGTGGCAAAGGTCTACGCACACTGGATCACAGTGAATTATCGTGAATCCTATGATCTATTTGCAGTTTCAGGGATCTTGTTCAACCACGAAAGCCCGAGGAGAGGTTTGGAATTTGTAACCCGTAAGATTAGTTATGGGGTAGCCAGGATAAAACTTGGTTTAACCCAGGAACTGCGTTTGGGAAACCTTGATTCTCGTCGGGACTGGGGATTTGCTGGCGATTATGTAGAGGCCATGTGGATGATGCTACAGCAGGCAGTGCCTGAAGATTTCGTGATCGGAATTGGAGAAACTCACTCCGTTCGTGAGCTATGTGATCTTGCTTTCAGCCATGTGGGATTGAATTATGAGGATTTCGTGGTCCAAGATCCACGTTTCTATCGACCCGCAGAGGTTGATTTGTTAGTTGCTGACCCCAAAAAAGCAGTAGAAGAATTGGGATGGCAGCCTAAAATTAAATTTGAAGAATTGATCCACATCATGGTTGATGCTGATTTGAAGCGACTAGCACTGGAGATCGATTAATTTTTTTTAAGACATTTAACCACTCTCTGAAACGTTGGTAAGATTTTTTCATGGAAATCAGTTTCTTACAAATGCAGAACCGGGAACAAACATTATATTAAACACATTTGTGGGACTTTTAATTCTTTAAGATTAGATTTCAACATATGGTATTTATTTGGAAAATGGTTATTATTATTGATTTAATCCGCTGAGAGATTGGGTTCAGCTCTTGACCCTAACAGGACAAGAGTTATAATTCAGCCACTGAATTTAGGAAATGTTTTATGGAAACCTCACCAGATCCAAACCGAGAAATGGTACTGCTCGAGAAAATCGAATATGACCCAGATATTACCCAGGCTAATTTAGCTGCACAATTGGGTGTTGCTGTTGGTACTGTCAACTGGCATCTCAAACGATTGGTGGCAAAAGGTTATGTGAAGGTAAAGCGCGCCCAGAGACGAAAATTACGGTATATGATCACTCCCGAAGGGATTGCTTTCCGAGCACGTTTGACGGTGAATTATATTGAACAGTCGATGCAGCTTTACCGGTTAATTCGCGGCCGAGTTCTCGAAGCGGTCAAGGATATCAAAATGGCAGGGTTTGATTCTGTCCTTATTGTGGGGAATGGAGATATTGCAGAAATCTGTCGATTAACTTGTATCGAGCAGGGCTTAACCATAACAGACTCAACAAATGCACCGCTGCTCGAATTGCGTGATTTGAAAGTGATATTGCACCTTGGTGATAATCCCGGACAAAAAGTCACTCTTGGTGAAAGACAGGATACATAGATGGATCAAAAAATCCAGGACAAACACATCCTAATTACTGGAGGTGCGGGCTATTTGGGTTCCATGCTATGCGGACACCTGCTGAGGCTTGGGTATTCTGTAACTGTGGTGGATGATCTCTTGTACGGCGGGGAATCCTTACTGGCATATTTTTCACATCCAGGTTTCCGGTTTTTCAAAGCCAATGTATGTGATCCACGCACGATTCGAAACGCGATCAAAAATCGAATGCCAGTCCCTGAAGCGATTGTACATCTTGCTGGGATTGTCGGTTTTCCAGCGTGTCAGGCTGTCGGAAGACATGTCGCCTGGCAATACAATGTGGAGGCAGCCCAACGTGTATACGATCAGGCACAGGAAATGGGGGTGGCTCGCTTTATCTATGCTTCATCTTACAGCAGCTATGGAGCTTCTAATAACGACGAACCTGCTACTGAATCATCACCTTTGAATCCACAGTCACTGTACGCGGAAACAGTGGTAAGCGTTGAGAAATTCTTGATGACGCAATCTGAGTCTTCCTGTGCACCGATTATCTTTCGCATGGCTCATTTATATGGATTATCTCCGCGACCTCGCTTTGATTTAATCGTCAATCAATTTGTCTGGGAGGCTTATCGCAAACGAGAGCTGTTAATTTACCAGCGTGGTTATTCAAGATCATTCATGCATGTATATGATGCGGTAAGAGGTTTAGTCTTGGGATTACAGTGCGAAGATAAGAAGGTGCGCAACCAAATCTTCAATCTTGGATCTGAGACCGGAAACCTCTCCAAGGACCAGATCGTGGAGGTTGTCCTTAAGCGATTACCTGAAACTACAGTAAATTACAAAGATCTTACCTTCGGCGGAGATATGCGCGATTTCCACATTTCATATGAGAAAATCCGGGAGAAATTAGGATTTGAAGTTGAAAAAAATATTGAAGATGGGGTGCGAGAGGTACTAAATGCTTTACGTATCGGAATTATCGATAACCCCCAAGACCAACGGTATCGGAATGCGAGATTTATTGTTTCTTGAGAATGGGATTTTATGCAATCTACTAATCATTTGACCAATATCTTCGATCCATCCTTTTGGATGGAAAAGCGCGTGATTGTAACGGGAGGGGCGGGCTTTTTAGGTAATTTCGTTGTTGAAAAGTTGAAGCACCGCGGAGCTAAGGAAATCATCGTCCCGCGCATTGAAGAATTCGATTTGACAGAAATTGAATCCATTAACAGGCTGTTTGATGACCTGAAAATCACCAAAACCAGCCTACCAAACTCGGAAATAAGCGATTCACACAGCAACGTCATAATCATCCATTTAGCTGCACTGGTTGGAGGGATTGAAGCGAATCGTAAGAGGCCTGCGGATTACTTCTATGCTAACCTGATGATGGGGACCCAATTGATGCATGAAGCCTGGCAGCGCAGGGTGGATAAATTTGTTGCTATCGGGACGATTTGTGCATACCCAAAATTCACCCCCTTACCTTTTAAAGAGGAAAATTTGTGGGATGGTTATCCTGAAGAAACAAACGCGCCTTATGGTTTGGCGAAAAAAATGTTGTTAGTTCAAGCTCAGGCATATCGAGAGCAATACGATTTCAATGCAGTGTACCTGCTGCCGGTGAATTTATACGGACCAGGCGATAATTTCGATTTGCAAACCTCGCATGTGATCCCAGCGCTGATCCGTAAATGTGTTGAAGCTCAGGAGAGGGCTGAGGACCAGATCATTGTCTGGGGGGATGGATCACCAACTCGCGAGTTTCTATTTGTTGAGGACGCTGCCGAAGGGATTTTGCTGGCAACCGAGCATTATGATAACAGCGAGCCCGTGAATCTGGGTTCGGGGCAGGAGATCAGCATCAAGGAATTGGTTCAGGTCATATCTCGCTTGACAGGATTTACGGGTGAACTGGTTTGGGATACCTCGAAACCAAATGGCCAACCTCGCAGGGTTCTGGATACGACTCGGGCTGAGGAATACTTCGGATTTCGCGCCCATACCAATTTTGAAGATGGACTACGCCAGACAATTGAATGGTATCGGGAAAATCGAGACAGAATTAACTCGGGAAAAAACGCAAAAGCGTAGTTGAGTAACTTAGTAAGGCAAATAATGACGCAATCTGCAGCATCAACCAAGCAAAAAGAGGAAGTGCTCCTCCTGAAACCAACCCGTGGTTGGGGGAGACTTAACCTGGGTGAAATGTGGAAATACCGGGAGCTGGCCTATTTCCTGACCTGGCGCGATATCAAGGTTCGTTACAAGCAAACTGCATTGGGAGCAAGTTGGGCGATTTTACAACCATTTCTTTCGATGATCGTATTCAGTGTCTTCTTTGGCGGACTATTGAATGTGCCTTCAGAAGGTGTACCCTATCCTGTGTTTTCGTATACTGCGCTGTTGCCTTGGGGAGTTTTCGCAAAAGCATTGAATGACGCGGGTCGCTCCTTGGTAACAAACCGCGCCATGATCACAAAGATCTATTTTCCCCGCATGGTGATCCCCCTGGCATCGGTTGTCTCAGGTCTGGTTGACTTTTCGATCGCTTTTGTGGTTCTGTTGGGTATGATGTGGTATTTCAACATCCCGCCAACAACCAATATCTGGACGCTGCCGCTATTCTTACTTCTGGCCCTGGTTACGGCTCTGGGAGTTGGTCTCTGGCTTTCTGCACTAAATGTGCTGTACCGAGATATTGGTTACATTATCCCCTTCCTGACCCAATTATGGTTCTATCTGACACCAATCGTGTACCCGGCGAGTGAAGTTCCAGAACAATGGCGGACTTTATATGCATTAAATCCAATGGTCGGTGTAGTCGAAGGTTTTAGATGGGCATTACTAGGTACCTCCACCTCCCCGGGACCAATGGTTGCTGTATCAAGTGTTGTTGCTTTTTTGTTATTGATCACAGGCATGTTTTATTTCCGACGCATGGAGCGCACTTTTGCTGATATGGTGTGATTTGAATCACGTGAGATGGCAGTGATCGTTCTGGATGAAGAGGATCCTTCATCCACTATCCGGGTTTCTAAGAATTATGAGTGATTTAGCGATTAAAGTAGAGCAATTAGGAAAACAATATCGCATTGGGTTATCTCCAACGCGGTACCGCACGCTGCGTGAGTCCCTGGTTGAATCGATTAATCTGCCAGCCAGATTGAAGCGCAGGAAGAATGATGAGGAGTGCGGTAAGATCTGGGCTTTACGTAATATTTCCTTTGATGTTCAAAAAGGAAAAGTGTTGGGCGTGATTGGACGCAATGGGGCAGGGAAGAGCACCTTGTTGAAGATCCTTTCCCGGGTTACAGAACCCAGTGAAGGGTTTGCGGAGATTCGCGGTCAAGTTGGATCATTGTTAGAAGTTGGAACAGGATTTCATCCTGAACTGACTGGAAGAGAAAACATTTTCCTTAACGGCGCCATTTTAGGGATGAACAAAACCGAGATTGATGCGAAATTTGATCAGATTGTCTCATTTGCTGAAATCGAGCAGTTTATTGATACCCCGGTCAAACGATATTCAAGCGGTATGTATCTCAGACTAGCTTTTGCCGTCGCAGCTCACCTTGAGCCGGATATTTTGGTTGTTGATGAAGTGCTGGCTGTTGGCGATGCCGAATTCCAACGCCGGTGTCTGGGGAAAATGAGTGATGTAGCCAAGCAAGGCCGCACGGTGCTCTTTGTAAGCCATAATATGTCTGCAATTTTAAGGCTGACCGAAGAGGCAATATTGCTGGACAAAGGTAACCTGGTTTTGAGAGCCCCAACCCAGGAAGCAGTGGATTATTATATGTCAACGGGTTACGCTCAAACAGGACAGCGCTTGTGGGAAGCGGATGAAATTCCGGAGAACGCCAGCCCATTTCGACCGATCGCGCTGCGTTTGTGTGACCAGAATGGAAAAATTATCGATACGGTTCGATCGACTGAGCCAATAACCATTAAAGTCGAATATCAGCTGGACTCACCCATCACTGGTTTGCGAGTTGGTTTGTACCTGATGACTACTCGAGGTGAATATGTTTTCACCTCCTTTGACACCGATCAACCAGAAATGTATGAGCGCTTCAGTGTTCGCCCCGAGGGGCATTTCATCAGTGCCTGTACGCTCCCGGCTAATTTTCTTAATGAAGGACGCTACGTTCTTGGGATAAATGCCAGCTCCTTCCGAGTCAAGCGCTATTTCCAAGACGAACAAGCCCTGACTTTTACTGTTGACGTTTCCGGGGCACCTGGAATGCAGTGGCCAGAAAACCGCCTTGGTCCGGTTCGACCATCTTTGGATTGGAGGATCGAGGCACAATGATCACCAAGACCACAGCGAAAAAAATTCTGGGAGAAATGCCATTAACTGCAGAGGTTTACTGGCATTTGCGTCAGGGTGGGAAACCACCCAGGACTGGGTTTAAATTGGATGAACTTCAGAAACGACTCCCGACTCTGGTTGAACAAGCCACAGCCGCGAATCGGGGTAGCCAATCAGGGAAAAATGTGTTCATATTCGCTACCCTCCATTTTTGGATAGCCCACGGAACAGTTTTGGGTTTAGCTTTGGCTGCTCAAGGGCATTCAGTCACACTAGCCTATCTTCCATACAGCAATTCCAGTGAGCCGATCAATAAATTTGATCTTCGCCGGCAAAATATTTATGCTCAAAATGTGTTAGCGGATGCGAAATCTTTGGTTCAATTCGAAGCTTTCCTGGATCGTGGCGTAGAAGAAATTAACATCCCTTTCGATTTGCGAGAGATCATCGATCAAGTATCGTTACGCGATACCCAATACATCATGCAGATGGAAGATGTCCCTTTGAATAGCCCAATATTGTCCTTGCGACAGGAAAGGAACAATGCAGCAGCTGCTGCTGCATTGCAGTGGCTGAAATCTTCTCCACCGGATGTGGTCATAATTCCCAACGGGAGTATTTTAGAATTTGGCAGTGTTTTCCAGGTTGCCAGCTACTTTGGTCTTCCTACAGTCACCTATGAGTTTGGCGAGCAGAGGAATAGGATTTGGTTGGCTCAAAATTCAGAAGTGATGCATCAAAGGACAGACAATCTGTGGGACTCCAGGAAGGGACTTGCTATTCCTGCAGCGGAGTTAGATCGAGTTAGGGACCTCTATTCATCCCGGCAGAAAGCTAGTTTGTGGAGTAATTTCTCTCGCCAATGGCAGGGAGTGCCGACAGCTGGTGGAGAACAGGTCAGGTCCATGCTCGGACTGGATAGCAGACCAGTAATATTGCTGGCTACCAATGTGATCGGTGATAGCCTTACGCTCGGAAGACAGATTTTCAGCGACAGCATGACTGAATGGCTGCAAAGGACCATCGAGTATTTTGCCCATCATTCAGATGCTCAATTGGTTGTCCGTATCCATCCAGGTGAACTAGTTACCAAAGGTCCATCGGTAGCGGACATCGTTCACAAGACATTCCAAACAGGCATTCCGGAAAACATCCATCTAATATCAGCTGATGCGGAAATCAACACATATGATTTGATTGAAATCGCCGACCTCGGCTTGGTTTACACGACAACAGTTGGAATGGAAATGGCGATGAGCGGTGTTCCTGTGATTGTGATCGGTCAAACGCATTATCGGAATAAAGGATTTACGCTGGATCCCAACTCTTGGGCCGATTTTTTTGAAATGTTAACGGATTTTATTTCTGAAACCGGGATAAGCCAGCTCTCAAAGCGAGAGATCAATCTAGCTTGGGAATATGCTTACCGCTTCTTTTTTGAGTACCCGCAACCTTTCCCCTGGCATTTACTCCACTTATGGGAAGATATCGATAATACATCTATGGAGAACGTAATGAGCAAATCTGGATTGGTTGAATATAGAAACACCCTCCGATATCTGGTCGGAGAACCAATCGATTGGTTAAAATAAGTAGCTTATGGAAACATCTTCTGATTTTCAAGTAAAACAGCAGGTGCGCCAATTCTATGATCAGGTTGGTTGGCAGGAAGTCGGCGAGGGCGTCTATCAGAACGCTCGCTTCGAGGATTTAAGACCTGTTTCACAGGAGTATATCCATAACTGCCACTTGCGAGTAAGGCGCCATCTGAAACCTGAGGGTAAATATTTCCTGGACGCTGGTTCTGGTCCGATCCAGTATCCGGAATACCTGGATTACTCAAAAGGGTATCAAGCCCGCGTTTGTGCAGATATTTCGATCGTGGCTTTGAAAGAGGCACGCCAGCGAATTGGAGACCGGAAAGATGATGGACAAGGACTGTTTGTAGTCGCAGATGTAGCCAATCTACCGTTTGCTGATCAAGCATTTGATGGTGTGGTCTCTCTGCATACCATCCACCACCTTCCTTCGAGTGAACATCAGCGTGCATTCCTGGAGTTATTCCGCGTGCTAGGTGAGTCGAGAAGTGCTGTGGTTGTGAATGGATGGGAGAGCTCATCCATCAGCGATTTCTTCGTCGCTCCCATCAAATGGGGTCGCAGGACGAAAAGAAGAATCACCCGGCGACTGAGCAACAAATCTCAGGGTCCTGCTGCTCCCAGGACAAGTACGGTGAGCACATTTGTCAACAAGCAAAATGCCAATTGGCTTAAGATGGAAGTCGGCAGGCTAATCCAACTCGAAATTTATGTCTGGCGAACTGTAAGTGTTCGGTTCCTGAAGGCATATATACATCCGCATCTTGGAGGACGGTGGCTCTTACGCCAGCTTTACCGGCTAGAAGAGCGTTTCCCAGAATATATGGGAGAAAACGGGTTATACCCACTTATCGTTCTCAAGAAGAGTTGATCAGTGGTTAAATGGAGTCTTTGATGGATTGGACAAATCAAATTGTTCTTGTGACCGGTGGTACCGGCTCATTCGGTAGAAAATTTGTAGAGATCATGCTTCGGGACTATAAACCTGCCAAGCTGATCATCTTCAGCCGTGATGAATTGAAGCAGCATGAGATGAGGATCAGCGGTTTTGATCATGTTGATCTGCGGTATTTTATTGGAGATGTTCGGGATTTGGGCCGGCTGCACCGTGCCATGCAGGGAGTTGATATCGTGGTACATGCCGCTGCACTCAAGCAGGTACCGGCATGTGAATACAATCCCATGGAAGCGATCAAAACAAACATCTTAGGGAGCAGCAATGTGATCGAATCTGCCCTGGACGCTGGGGTAAGCAAAGTTATGGCACTCAGCACCGATAAAGCTGTCAATCCAATTAATCTCTATGGGGCGACAAAGCTGGCTGCTGAAAAATTATTTGTCCAGAGCAATGCTTATGCTGGAGGAACAGCTACCCGCTACAGCTGCGTTCGTTATGGAAATGTTGTCGGCAGCCGCGGCAGTGTCATACCTGTCTTCATAATGCAAAGGGATCAGAAGAAACTTACCCTAACAGATGAAAGAATGACTCGCTTCTGGCTCACTCTGGACCAGGGAGTAAAGTTTGTTATTCGATGTATTGAACAAATGCAGGGTGGTGAGGTATTCGTACCAAAGATTCCCAGCATGAAAGTCGTTGATATAGCCAGGGTGATCGCACCGGATGCGGATTTTGAGGAGATTGGTATCCGTCCGGGAGAAAAGCTGCATGAGGTATTAATTCATGAAGATGAAGCGCGGGCGACGGTTGAATTAGAGGAAATGTATGTAGTTCAGCCGTCTGAAGCATTGTGGTTTGGACATGGCTGGCAAGATATTGGCCAGCCATTACCTGATGGATTTCGATATTCCAGTGACAGCAATGAGGAATGGTTAACGCTCGATCAAATTCGAGAAATCGTTGCCCCAATTGAAGCGGAATTCATCGAGAGGCCAATCGTTTGAACGGAAGAATGGGATCTGGTGTTTGTTCATCGGTAACTGGAGCGCGCATAATAATATGAGGTCGATTATTTAGGATGCGCCTGCTGGTTACCGGAGCCAGTGGTTTGCTCGGTCTCAACCTGGCTCTTGAAGCCAGCCGCGAGCATGAGGTTTTCGGTAGTGTCAACAGGAATGAAATTAGAAATGCACCATTCACAGTAATTCAATCAGATCTAACCCGACCCGGCTCTCTTGAAGATTTGTTTGAAGCGAGCCAACCAGATTGGGTGATCAACTGTGCGGCATTAGCGAACCTCGATGCCTGTGAGGCCAAACCGGCCCTGGCGAAAAAACTGAATATAGAATTGCCTGAAAAACTGGCTCAGTATGTCGCCAAGGGCGGAGCGCGCCTGGTTCACATTTCAACAGATGCTGTGTTTGATGGCAAGGGCGGTGAGTACACAGAAACGGACAAACCCAACCCCCTTAGCACTTATGCCAGAACGAAACTTTTGGGTGAAGAGGCAGTATCGGCGGCGAATCCCCAGGCAATAGTCGCCAGGGTCAATCTCTTTGGTTGGAGTTTGAGTGGACAGCGTAGTTTAGCTGAGTGGTTTCTAAATAATCTTGCGGCTCAAAATCAAATCTCTGGTTTTACAGATGTGTATTTTTGCCCGTTATTGGTCAATGATTTGGCGAACCTTTTGCTGGAGATGCTTGGGCAGGGTCTTCAAGGTCTTTACCATGTCGTTGCAAGGGATTGTGCCAGCAAATACGATTTCGGTGTTCAGCTAGCTCGCTTGTTTGGATATGATCAATCTCTTATCAAACCAACATCAATTTCTGATACTGATTTTGCTGCAGCTCGGTCTCTTATGCTGACCCTTAAATCTGACAAACTGGCAAGAGAACTCGGTGAATCACCCCCTGATTTGCAGACTTGTCTTGAACGCTTTCACCAGCAATATCTCAGTGGTTACCCGGAATTCATCCAGAAGATGCGAGTTTGATAGCCTGGACTAGGAGTGAAATATGGAAATCCGAATTGGTTCGAATTCAATCGGTGAGAACCAACCAACCTATTTTATTGCAGACATATCCGCGAACCATGATGGAGATTTAGAGCGCGCCAAGATGCTGATTCGTTTGGCTCAAGAAGCAGGCGCAGCAGCTGCAAAATTCCAGAATTTTCGAGCAGCTGAGATCGTTTCAGATTACGGATTTCAAGCGCTGGGATCACAAGTTTCTCACCAATCCACTTGGAAGAAGAGTGTCTTTGAGATCTATCATGATGCATCGATTCCATTTGAATGGACGCCTGTCCTTAAAGAGGAGTGCGATAAAGTTGGCATCGATTACTTTTCTTCTCCTTATGATTTTGAGGCTATAGATATGCTCGATCCTTACGTGCCAGCCTTTAAAGTAGGCTCAGGAGATATCACCTGGTTAGAGGCAATAGAGCATATAGCCAGGAAAGGAAAACCAGTGCTCCTGGCTACCGGTGCGTCTGATATCGGTGATGTTCAACGCGCGGTGCACACCACCCTGGCGATTAATCCTCAATTGGTATTAATGCAGTGCAACACAAATTACACTGCCAGCCTGGAAAACTATGATCACATCAATTTACGGGTTCTTAATTCATACCGCACCATGTTCCCGGACCTGATCCTTGGACTCTCAGACCATACTCTTGGTCCTGCGACTGTCTTAGGCGCAGTTGCTTTGGGTGCCAGGGTCATTGAAAAGCACTTTACCGATGACAATGCGCGCATCGGACCCGATCATCCTTTCTCGATGACCCCTGAAACCTGGCGGGAGATGGTCGATCGAACTCGAGAGCTTGAAAGAGCCATGGGTTCTCCGGATAAACGTGTAATGGAAAATGAAGAGCAGACTGTTGTAGTTCAACGACGTTGTTTGCGCGCAAACCGAGATATAAAAAGGGGTGAGAGCCTCTCTCGTGAGATGATAGCAGTATTAAGACCCGCTACTCCTGGGGCGATTCCCCCCTATGAAATTGACCAAGTGATTGGTACACGGGCAATTGATGCTATACCAGCTGGTAAAGAACTGCGCTGGGAAGATTTGGGTGAACAGGAGAAGACAATCTTTCTGTGACCCGCTTGATTTATTTTTCCCGTGACTACACAAACCATGATCACCGCTTTTTATCAGCCTTGGCTGAGACTCCTTATGAAACCCATTTCCTGCGTTTGGAGCGAAGCCGAGCACAACTCGAAGATCGTCCGCTTCCCGCTGGAATTCACAAAATCAACTGGTCTGGGGGAGGATCTTCTTTCTCCGTTTCAAATGCACCCCGATTGTTGATCGAATTGCGCAAGCTGATCCAGGATATCAAACCTGACTTGATCCATGCTGGACCCATCCAATCGTGCGCTTTCCTGGTAGCTCTCGTTGGTTTCAAACCTTTGGTAAGCATGTCGTGGGGTTATGATTTGCTACGGGATGCCGATCGCAGCTGGTTGTGGCTAAAAGCAACCCAATACACCTTACGCCACAGCATGAGATTGATCACCGATTGCCGCACGGTATTTGACAAAGCTCATGACCTGGGTATGCAAGCCGAAAAGATGGTTACATTTCCATGGGGAGTTGATCTAGATAAATTCAATCCGGGAAAATATCCACCCTCGGATGAGGAACAATTTACCTTACTGTCAACTCGCAGCTGGGAACCAATCTATGGGGTGGATATCCTTGCCCAGGCTTTTGTAAAAGCTGCAAACCAGGATCAGGGACTCAGATTATTACTTCTCGGCAGTGGTTCCCAGGCATCCTATCTCAAAGAGATTTTTAGCAGCGGTGGGGTAATGGATAGGGTGTATCTTCCAGGTCATGTGTCTCAATCTGATTTGCCTCGCTATTATCAAATGGCTGATTTATACATCAGCGCATCTCATATCGACGGCAGTTCAGTATCCCTGATGGAGGCGTTGGCTTGTGGCCGTCCGGTTTTGGTTTCGGATATCCCGGGAAAT
>JALHTN010000513.1 GCA_022865865.1 Anaerolineales bacterium | reverse complement strand
GTGCCATGGGACTTGCTGTCAGTTTCCCCATTATTTATTCTCAAAGTTAATAATCTCCAAAACACAATCATTAGAATTCGATCAATCAAATTATAATTCTCAAAACCCGGTTCAATACTGCAGATTTTCCCCGCACTACAGGCATTTTTCGATTTTGTCCTTGCTAATCTAAATAATTGAGCACAAATAAAATGGAATGGATGAGAAAGTGAGAGTGTTCTATATTCCCAACCAACCACTAAATCTTGTGATTTACGCCCTTTCTAACCCTCACTTCGCAAATGAAGAAATACTTAATAGAAGAATAGCTATGAGATCATTTCGCCATCCATGACTGACGTTGAAATTCCGGTTCTCGTAAAATCTAATAAATCCCCAAAACACTAGTAGTCAGTCAATCGTGAATCTTAGGATAGAGGCGTTTTAGTTTGATACGAGCATCGGCGGTAGAGAAGCGCCAATCAACCTTAACAACCTTAGTATTTCGCTCCTTTACCCAGGCCTGAACTTCTTGTTTCAGGGTCTCTTCATCGGGTATGCGGCGGTTGATGCATTGTCGGGACAAGACACTCAGTTCGATCTCAGCCATGTTGAGCCAACTGCCATGCTTGGGTGTGAAGTGAAACTCAAAGCGATTGACCAACCTTCTGGCTTCATCAGGCTCAAAGGCTAGATAGAAAGCAGCAGGTGTATGAGTATTGAGATTATCGAGTACCACGATGATCTTCTCCGCTTCAGGATGGATTTCATCTGAGAGTTCTCGCATGGCTTCAGCCCAATCCAGACGGGTACGGGTATCTGTCACCTTGACTTGTCTTTGCCCACGAAAAGGCTCGAAGAACATGAACAGGTTGGCAACACCCTGGCGCTGGTACTCATAATCGACCCGTTCTGGTTGTCCTGGTTGAGCAGGAATCGGGTCTCTGATGTCGGAGAGCAGTTGTTTAGGCACTTCATCCATACAAACCAACGGGCGTTTGGGGTCTGCTGGCTGGGTGTAGAGCGCCAGGATGTCTTCCATGCAGCAAACAAAGGAAGCATTAGCTTTTGGTGGAATACACCATTGCTCTTTCAACCAAGGTTTGAGCTTGTTTTTTTGAGCGTCTGTCGAATAGTTTCGTGAGAAATATTCTCCACGATCTCCAAACGGATGATCCGATCTTTCAGCAGACGCAGACTCCAACGCTCATAACCCTCCGGCGGTTTACTGCAGGCCAGTGCGATCAGGTGTGCTTCGCCTTCACCGTCCAGACGCCGTTCGTACACCCGCTCCGGTTTCTTACGCAGAATGGCCCGTTCCAGACCGCCTTCATCGTACTTCTTGCGCACGTTATACACCGTCAGCGATGACACATCGTAGGCTTCGCAGATCGCTTGGTACTTCCATCTGGGACCACCTTCGCTGCTGTCTGACTTGAGCAGGATGTAAGCTCTCCGGATTTGTCGGGCTGAGGCTTCACCACACGATATCAGCTCCTTTAGTTGTGAACGTTCAGTTTCTGTGAGTTTTACAATATATTTCTGGTTCATTTCCTCGCTCTCCTTGATCGTTTTCCTTATTTGTTGATCATGGAGCAAGAATTGTGCCATCTCTATCTTTTATGATGGACGGTCTACTAGGTCAGAGATAACCAGGATAAGGATGACAATTAATGTGAAACTCATTTCAAAAAATCCAAAATATTATCAGGCAACACGACAAAAGGTTGCGGGTTCCTAGGTTTACATAGACTCATTTTACAAACTATGCGTATAATATTCGTAGAAAATTCCTATTAAATTAGATTGAAACCGGGGATGTGCGTATAATTTCTTATACCTAAGCTTTCATATTAGGAATAAAATTCTCCTAATAGTCAAAAGGGAATATCCATATGCAAGCATTATTATTCTCCCCTTATATCGAAGAAGCATCTGTTCTGAACCAGATCCTTCAACGGGCAGGATTCACTGTAAGGACTGTTCACAATCTCGACCAGGCTATAGATGCCTGGCCTGAACAGCCAGCTGATTTTGTATTAATTACTCTGCCGGAAGATATATCAAGGGCAGAAAGACATATCGAGAATATACGCTTACATACTGTGATACCGATCTGCATCATTAGTGATCCAATTAATGAAAGCTTACAGGTTGAATTATTAGAATCTGGGGCAGATTTGATCATATTACGCCCGTTTGGTATTCGATTCATGCTTGCACAAATAAAGTCATTAATGCGACGAAGTGCTGGGATACCATTTTTTAGTTTACCAACACTTTCCCAACATGATGTGGTATTAGATCCTTCATTGCGCACGGTAAAGGTTGGAGATAACCAGGAAAAACGATTGACCCAACTAGAATTTCGATTGCTCTATACTTTGATGACCAATATTGGGCAGATCATATCTGCAGAACAAATCGTTGAGCATGTATGGGGTTATTCAGGTGAAGGAAATCGAGAATTGGTGCGCGGCCTGGTTCAGAGATTACGCTCAAAAATTGAACCTGTACCTGGAAAACCACAATACATTCTTACCGAATCTGGTATCGGTTATTACTTCAATCGGAATATCGGATTATGATCGAGTCAGCGTTGTGATGTCCTAGATATATTTTTAACCAGACCGCTGTTATGAAACCCTTCATCAGAGGGGTTTCTTTTTTCTCAGGATACATACATATAGTTAATTCAAGGAATGTATAAAATTTTATATGAAGATCCCCAATTTAATACATCCATGCAATGAATTTTAAATGGGAATTTGACAACAGATCGATACAATTGATATGAGAAATTTGAATGGAGGTCATCTTGATATGCTCATAAATTGCCCATCATGTCAGAAAGGATTTGAAAGCATTGACGAAGAACTTAAGATCATGCAACGTCTAACGTGCCCGAACTGCTCGAAATACTTCGAAGTGACCTGGCTATATCCAATTACTATCGATTTAATTGAAGATTCACAGCTTAATCCAAATCATACACTTGAGAATGAAGTACAAAGAATTAATTGTAGGAGATAATACCATGAAATTAAATAGGAAAAGAATGTCACGGTGCCCATTTTGTGGTGAGAAAATATCTATAGGTGAACGACCGAGGATCGGACAATATTTGCTTTGCTCGATCTGTGATGAAAAGGTCGAGATCGTAAATCTTGATCCGATTGTATTGGATTTAATCTTTGACTCAGGTGACAATGGATTCAACATGGAGGAATATGAATATTGGGAAAAGTACTCGAGTAGAGTATAGGACATTGTTTTGTGCAAATTTGGTAATTCCCCATTTCCACTTACTTTCTTGTTTTATTTATATCCCCCCCAAAGATTTTCCAGGAAGGGAAATTCAATCATGAAAACTGCAAAATGCCCCGTATGCGAAGAAAAAATTAAATTGGGTAAAAAAGTAGAATTTCTGAACCGACACAGCTGTCCTACGTGTAAAGCACTTCTCGAGGTCCTAAATATCGATCCACCGGAATTAGATTGGATATATTACGATGAATATTATGACTCTGAAGGAATTGCACAGAGCAGAACTCCGAAAGTAGCTAAATGTCCAATTTGCCGGGAAGATGTTCCTTTGGGCTCACAGGCCAAGATTGGTGGCAGGTTGTTATGTCACGGATGTGATTCCCAACTAGAAATCGTCTCCCTGTTTCCTGCAGAACTAGATATGCTGTATGATGGTGGATACGAATACTACTATCGAGACGATGATTCGCTAGAAGAAAGATTTGATGAATACGCAAATTAATCAATTGTAGTGCTAAATCTATCCGATAAACCTATTCGCCTCGAAGGTTATCTAATGGAATTTTATCGTTGAGGAGGATCCCCAATTGCCTTCAACATATTTGACTTTATCTGGATATGAAAAATTATACGGTGAGCTTGATTATCTGCGAAGGATAAAGCGACAGGAAATCGCTGCTCTCCTGAGAGATTCTACTGGAGGGTATGATATCGATGGAGATAGCGATCCGGAGTTCGAATTAGCAAAAGAGCAACAAGCATTTATCGAGGGTCGTATTCAGGAATTAGAGATCCTGCTTTCAAACCCAGATATCATCGATCATCACCTGCACGGTGATATGGTTGAAATTGGTTCTCGAGTTATGATATCTGAAAACAAAGATAGTCCTGTGAGCTATACAATCGTAGGACCGGTAGAAGCTTCTCCAGTTCAAGGATTGATCTCTTATGAATCGCCTTTAGGCAGCGCGTTAATTGGACATCGTCCGGGAGATGACGTTGTGGTCAGAGCTCCCGGAGGAATATACATGGTGAAGATCCTGGAAGTTTCGTAAGGATAAATTACATAATTCCAGATTCAAAGCCACTCTTATCCTACCGCAGCTAACTTTTTTCAACCTTCAAAGCTGCATTGGTAGGTTGAATCCACGAGG
>JALHTN010000512.1 GCA_022865865.1 Anaerolineales bacterium | reverse complement strand
CGGCACCTCGCAAGCAATAGCTGAGCGGTTTGCCCACCTGCTTTCCTGTTCCGGTACGCCTGCGTTGTTCATCAATGCTTCGAATGGTCTCCATGGTGGATCGGGAGCCATCACGCCAGCTGATGTAGTTTTTCTGATCTCCAAGGGTGGTCACAGTTCCGAGATCAATCGTTTTGCAGAGATTGCGCACGACCGGGGAGCAAAATTGGTAGCCCAGACTGAGAATCCGGAATCACCTCTGGCAAAAATGTGCGATATGGTATTCGTGATCCGGACCGAAGGCGATGTGGATCCCTACGGTATGATCGCCACAGGCAGTTCCCTGGTAAACGGAGCTGCAGGCGACGCTCTTTGTGTCCTGCTGCTTGAAATGCGCGACTATACCAGAGAAGCTTTTGGACATACTCATCCAGGCGGAGCAGTGGGTAAGAGGTTGGAAGAGTCTCAAGATACAGTGAGTGACTAGCACGCATAATAGAGAGGAGATAACATAATGGCAGATTTTTTGCTTGGTCTTGACTACGGTACCGGAGGAGCAAAGGCTTGCATCATCGACACGCAGGGCGAGGTCAAGGGTTACGCCTTCGAGGAGTATCCTTTCTACCACGATAAGCCCAGCTGGTCGGAACACGATGCCATGGGCTACTGGGAAGTTGCTTGTCGGCTGATCCAGAGCTGTCTTGCCGAATCGCGAGTGAACGCGGCTGATATCCGGGGGATGGGGGTTTCTTCAGCTCTACCCTCAATGGTCATGGTGGATGAGGGTCGAAATCCCATCCACCGCGCCTACAACCTGATGGACCGGCGGGCAACGAAAGAGGTTGACTGGCTTAAAGAAGAGATTGGGGAAGAGCGAATGATGCAGTTTACCGCCAATCGGCTGGACGATCACCCTTCAATTGTCAACTTGCTTTGGGAAAAGAGTAACAGGCCCGACTCTTTCAAACAGATCCACAAAGCACTTACGATCGATGGTTTTATCACGCTAAAGCTAACCGGAAAAACTGTGGCGAATTATCCTTCAGGCCCCTTCTATGGCGTCGCCTACCGCATTCTGGATCGGACTTTTGATGAGGCCATCCTGGATGAGGTGGGAATCGACCCGGCCATCCTCCCCGACTTGATCGACTGTGAGGAGATTGCCGGCGAAGTGACAGCCGAGGCCGCATCTGAAACCGGTCTTGTGCCAGGCACTCCGGTGGTAACCCAGCCGGATTTTAACGCCGGTTGCATTTCCGCCGGGGTCACAGAGCCTGGTGACATCATGAGCAACCTGGGAACCGTCGGCAACTTCGGTGTGATCTTTACCGATCCGGCCTTCATGTTTTCACCGGTAGGCCTGACGATGATCAACCTCGGGTTCACCATTGATTCCAAGAAAAACTTTATAACCATCCCCTCGACGATAACAGGAGGGCAATCCCTTCGCTACATTCGCGACAATTTCTCCCAGCTTGAGGTGGAGACGGAACGGGTACTGGGTGTCAGTTCTTACGATCTGCTCAACCTGCAGGCCGCTAAAGTCCCGGTCGGCAGCGAAGGCCTGATTATCCTGCCCTTCCTGATGGGCGAACGGACCCCAATCTGGGACACGCAAGCCAGGGGCGTGATCTTTGGCCTGTCACTGACCCACACCAAAGGACACCTGGTTCGGGCTATGATGGAAGCTGTGGCCTATGCCCTGTATGATTCCTATCGACTGATCAAGCAGGCTGGCCTCCAGATCAACTATCCCATTGTGATGAATGAGGGTGGCGCGGTGAGTGACCTGTGGCGACAGATCATCACCGATGTGTTCGACGCGCCGACGGTTCTGGTCAAGCGCAGAACAGGCGCGCCCTTTGGTGATGCCATTCTCGCTGGGGTCGTCACGGGCGTGCTGCCTGATTTCTCAGTGGCAAAGCAGTGGGTTGAATACATCGACCGCATGGAGCCCGTCCAGGAAAACCACGAACAGTATCTAGAGTACTTTTCCCTCTACAAGCAAATTTATGAACATGTTAAAGGTGACTTTGGGACCCTGGCTCGCTTGAGGCAGGGAGTCTAGTTCTGTTTCTAAGGCGCCAACATGCTCCTTCTCACCATGATTTGTCGTTTGGACGCGGAATGATGCCAGCTCTCTGGAGCTGAAGGGTGCACCGGTACTATTGAAAAATAATATAAAGATAGATTAATTTCAGCAGAACCATGCGCAGATATATGTCATCCCCTTCAGCGATCAGGTGGATGAAGCGATAGTCATTCTTATAACAAAATAGGAGAGTGTTATGCCACTTATTAGCATGAAAGAGATACTAACCGATGCCAGGAAAAATCGATATGGGGTCATCAGTCTATTGGGGGGCAATCTTGAGATGGTGATCGGCCAGATCATGGCCGCTGAAGAGCAAAAAGCACCCCTCATCCTGACCTTCACTCAGGAGGTGACACCCAAGGTTCCCCTGGAGCTAGGCATGCCCATGCTGGTGAATGCTGCCAAACGCGCCAAGGTGCCGGTGGCCACTATTCTGGATCACGGGGACAGTCTCGAGACTGTTGTGAAAGCAATTCACCTGGGTGCATCCGCGGTCATGTTTGACGGTTCGACTCTGCCCTACGAGGAAAACATCCAACAAACGCGGGAGATTGTCAGGGTTGCCCACGCGCTTGGGGTTAGTGTCGAAGCGGAACTTGGCAGTATCACCGGGTCTGCGACCGGATCAGGAGGTTTTAATGCTCCAGTGCTGAGGCCTGATAACAGCGACCTCAAAGCCGCTTCCACAGATCCTGAACAGGCTGCGGAATTCGTAGAGAGGACAGGCGTGGATGCACTTGCCATTTCCTTTGGGAACGTCCATGGAACATACCAGGGAGAACCCAACCTGGATCTGGACTTGGTGGGTGATATCTACTCCCAGGTTGATATTCCTCTAGTGATGCATGGGGCTTCGGGCCTGGCTTTTAGCCAATACCCAGCGATCGTTGCCAGCGGAATCAGCAAGGTTTGCTACTATACTGCTGCGGGTATACGCGCGGCGAACGATATCCATAGGATGTTGATGGATGCCGGCCAAGATGGTGCCGCATACCACGAGATTATCGCCCGGTCGATTGATTTTTTCAAAACAGATACGGTGAAGCTGATGAAGCTCTTGGGTTGTAGTGGGGCTGCATAAAAAACATATACAACATGGTCCGATAAACCATAATAGATGAGGAGATACTAAATTGGAAATCTATGAGCACTTGCAGAAACGTGAAGAAGAGAACGATCCCATCCTAATTGGTCTGGTTGGCTGTGGCCAGATGGGATCAGGGATGATCCACATGACCAACCAGATCGCAGGCATGACCACAATGGCCATATCTGATATCGATGTCAATCGTCCTCTCGCGACGCTGTCGGCGATAGGTATTCCTGAGTCGGAGATCATTGTTTCCAACCACGCAGGACTAGCAGAGGATGCTCTCCAGGCTGGCAAATATGTGGTCACTGAAGACGCAGTGATGCTCTCTAAACTGGAAAGCCTGGATGCGGTAGTTGAAGCAACAGGAATTACTGAAGTTGGTGCCAGGGTGGCTTGGAACTGCATCTTGCACAGCAAACACGTGATTATGTTGAACGTGGAGACTGATGTGACGGTTGGCCCGCTCCTGCACCGTCTGGCCCAGAAGGCCGGTTGTGTCTACACGGCTGCTTCTGGTGACGAGCCGGGGGTGTGCAAGATGCTGTACAACTTGGCCGGTACCATGGGTTTTGAGGTTGTTTGTTTGGGAAAGGGCAAGAACAACCGTATCGACTTTGACGCGACACCTGATTCCTGCCGGGAAGAAGCGGAAAGCAAAAGCATGAATCCAAAAATGCTATCGGCGTTCAAGGATGGCTCTAAAACCATGGTGGAGCTGGCTGCCATGTCCAATGCTACCGGGCTGCTCCCAGATGTCCCGGGTATGCACGGGGTCGATGTAGACGTACCTGATCTAAACAAAGTGTTCGTCCCTAAAGAGGATGGCGGCATACTCAGCCGTCGTGGCTGCGTGGATTATTCCACTGGTAAGGTGGCGCCCGGTGTATTTGCCATTATTACCAGCCCGGATCCGCGTGTCCAAGCCGACATGAAGTTCTACTCGATGGGTCCTGGTCCTTACTACACGCTTTACCGACCCTTTCACCTCTGTGCCATCGAAACGCCGGTATCTATTGCCGAGGCCGTTATTTATGCCGAGAGCACCATTGTCTCGAAGCGCATGGTGTCTGAAGTAGCCACCATTGCCAAACGCAATCTGAAGACCGGGGAGATTGTCGGCGAAATTGGGAGCTCCGACATCTTTGGACGCACTTACATCTTTGAGGAAGCTCATGCCAAAAAGGCGATTCCCCTGGGGATTGCTCCGGGTGGCAAGGTCATCCAAGACATTGCTAAGGGCGATATGCTAACAGAGCATAACTTTGTCCCTGATACTGATAAATTTGTCTACGAGCTGCGGCGCGTACAAGATGCACAGCTTTCCATGGAAGAGCAACACTAAGCGTATAAAAGGAGCGAATATGGTAGATACGATGAAAGCTGTTGTGGTCAGGGCACCCATGCAGTTTG
>JALHTN010000511.1 GCA_022865865.1 Anaerolineales bacterium | reverse complement strand
GGATTTCGGGTCATCATACCGGACCAGAGAGGCTACAACTTAAGTGATAAGCCCAAGGGGGTATCCAATTACGGCATGAATATTTTAGCCCAGGATATCCTCGGGTTGGCTGATGCGTTGGGGTATGAACGCTTCCATCTCGCCGGGCACGACTTCGGCGCCATGGTCAGCTGGAATCTGGCGATGCACCATCCGGCCCGAATAAAACGCCTGGCAATTGCTAATGTGCCCCATCCAACAGTGATGCAAAACTACCTGCCCACACATCTCCCCCAGATACTAAAGAGCTGGTACGCGTTTTTCTTCCAGCTTCCGAATTTACCAGAACGAATTGTAAAAGCAAAAAACTGGCATTTTCTGATCTCGGCAATGCCAGATGATCTCACTGATAATGAGCGCGAGCGCTACCGTAATGCCTGGAGCCAACCCGATGCCATGACCAGCATGATCAACTGGTATCGGGCAATGTTCAGGTATTCAAGAAAATCCACAGCAACCTCCAATATCCAGGTGCCGACCCTCATCCTTTGGGGACAGCAAGACCCCCATATCAGTTATGAAATGGCATCACTCAGTTCCAATCTCTGCGTAGAATGCCGGATGATCACTTTCGAGGATGCCACGCATTGGGTGCTGCACGATAAACCGACTGAAGTAAGCCAACTGCTGATCGAGCATTTCCGTCATATTGAAAAATTTTAACCTTCAAAGCTGCAATTGTGAGTTGAATCTGCATCTCTAAATCGCGGGTCAAGATCCTGAAAGATCCTTCATTTTTGGGGCTACCACCAATCCAATATAAAGCATCCACAGGATCAGGCCGATGTGCAGCACATCATTCTCGGAGAACCAGGACCCCTGCGCCCACAGTATCTGTGTGATACCGAGCACCAAGTACAGGAAGTATGCTCCAATGATGAGGCCCAATCCTAACCAGGTTCCCCATAAAACCAGATCCAGTCTCTCTCTGAACTTGAGATATCTCCAGCCATTAAGGATGAAGAAAAGCAGGATGCTTGGTGCTGCAAAAACAAGCAGCAGTTCGAAGGAAATCAGGAACTTGATTGGGATAAGCGCTCCAATCAATGTAACGATGATATACAGCCCCAGGTTCACCACTGCGTAAAGCGATAGCCACCTGCGCCACTTTCCAACCGCAGAAGAATGAGCCTCAGCCAGCGCCATAGCATTCACACTGGCGACTGACAGCATGAGATAGATAACTTCCCACCAGCTGGTCCAACTGCAGTTCACTCGTCCGATACATTTGATTTCGTAACTGAAACCTTCGTAACTGGTGCCAGCAAATAATGCGCCGAAACCCCACATCAAAAGGGCAATTCCCCACCAAAAACGAGAGCGCTGGTCGCTACGGATGCGCATGAAATACACGCCAACACCAATTGCAAGAATGCCCAAGGTATAGACGAATATTGTCGAACTGGGCTGGACGAGGAAGACCTCCCTTGCCCCAACCTGGAATTTTATAAATGGCTGTATGGTTAGCCAGGAATCGGGTGTTTGTGGTGGACTGTAGGGGATAGAGGTCAGCTTATCGCACCCGGACAGCAGTAAAATACTGAAGAACGAAACCACAGAGAATTTCATACTATTTTTTTGTCAGCCCTATTTGATTGACATGGAGATTTGAACAGCAACATTTATTAATCAATGCCTTTGGACCCGGTGTCACTCCTACTATTATAAGTCGATTGTGCAGATGAATTTGATGACCTGATCAATCTGCATTATGATTAACGAATACCTGATGAATAGCAATTCTAATGGAAAATTCTGTATTCATCTCCCATGATTTGTGTGATCAGCTGGTGTCGTATTATGCCGCGAAAAAACGATGAAACCATCAACAACCTTCCAAGTCCAGGTTCCGACACTCATCAATGAGCCCAGCAAGATCCCAATATCAGATTTGAGATGACCCCACTCAGTTTCGCTCTCTGCAATCATCGAAACCTGGCCATCTTTGAAGATACCGCCACTGGGTGATGAAGGATAAATAGATCACTGTAAGCAAATTGTTGAGGGAAAATTTCTGCCAGATCAAAATTTTTCGAACCGATAAAATAATACAAGCTATTTAATCAAGGAAAGCAGAAAACTTGTGTTAGAAACAACTGAACGACAACGAGCAGCATTAGATAGTATGCATGGAACCATGGCGCTGGTGCAGTTTCTCGCAATCAGAGACCAGGCTGCTTTTGAGGCATACCGATCTGCCTCCGAACGAGCGGTGATTGAGGTCGGGGGCAAGCGCACCCATGATGCCCACATCGACCAGATCCTCGCGGGTGGTGACCTGCATTATCAGGTTGTAACTGTGGATCTTTTCCCATCCAGTAAAACCCTGCAAACAGCATTTGACGCGCTGAGTGCTGAACGGGGTGCTGCGCTGTCAGAAATCTATGCGCTGGTTGTGCGTCCGACAGCCAGGCTGCCTCAAATTGTTAAGGGCCTGGGGTTTCTGGCGCCCTTATTCAGCCAATGGCTTGGAACCACATCTGAAAGGGAAATGACCGGGTTTGCTGAACTCGCTAATCAGGAAACAGGTCCAATTCCAGAGACTATCGCAGTGCTGAGAGAGCATGATCAAACTACTCCCTTCTACATGATGAACCTGAACAAGTATTATCCCAGGGCACAATACCATAATGCTGAGGATATTTCAGGGGAGCAAGCCTACAACCGTTATTCAGCAAGGATTTTGCCTTATCTGGTCAGCGTGGGAGGCTACCCGTCGATTATAGGACACAACTTAGGAATTTTCGTTGGGGATGAAAGCAGCGCTTTGCACGATGATTGGAGCGAGTTTGCCATGGTGTATTATCCTTCTCGGCAGAATTTCATCAAGATGATGACCAATTCACCCAAAAAGGGGGTTTATCACCGGGACGCTGGGCTGCAGCGCGCCGTGCTGATGCCGAGCTCGGATTTTTCAGAATGCCAGTAACGGCAGATTTACTTGACGATAACAGGTATTGAAATTTTCAAATTGGAAAGGCAATTCATTACCCCCTTGGGTTGAATTCGCCGCAATAAATCGGCTACAGCAGTCCAGCGGCTAAGCCTGAACCAGGCGCAAAGAAATATCAGCCTT
>JALHTN010000510.1 GCA_022865865.1 Anaerolineales bacterium | reverse complement strand
CCCACTCATCCACAGATAAAACCCCGTCAATGATCGCTTCGGTTCCAGGTGGCACAACGTATTCTAAATCCTTGGCCTCAGGTTCATCTGTAGGCCGTAAGGGTGTTTTCAAAGGTTGTGAAGTAGGTGTTGGAAAAATTTTAGTGGGCGTCATCGTAGGCTGCGAGGTCGGCGTCGGAAGAATTTTCGATTGCGTCATCGTTGGTTGAGATGCTGTTGGCTGGGCTGGTGTTGATGTCGGAACACAGCCCACCCCAATGCTCAAACTTAGACCCATAATTACAATTATTTTATTTATGCGGGTTGTGATGTTGGATCTCTGCATTATCTTTTCTCCCGGTGTGAGTTTAACGGAAAAGTACTGTTAATAAATAGGAATCAAAGGTTGCAGATTCTCATCTGCAGTTCAATCAATCTTCTTGGTAAGAGTACCAGTGCATCGTCTGCTGGGTTCACAACCCCCGGTCAATTAACTTCCTCCAGAATCTAGAACTATTCTGGATTCCATCTTAATTAGCCCTCTACCTTCCCAGGATAAAAATATCCGCTTATCCCCAAACAAACTTGACGGCTCCTGGATAAAAAGAACTGGCTGCGATGTCTCACGCCAGTTCTTGATCTTCAGTATATTCTATTTATGCTAATTCATCAAAAAACTCATGCAGCCGGTTCTTCCATCCCGGCGGTATGCAGAACTGGGTAGAACTCAAGCCCTTCCTGGCCGCGCTCAACCCGGATCAATTCTCCTTCCAGGAACTCACCTGATAGAATGCTCAGGGCAAGCGGATCCTGCAGCTCACGCTGGATAGCGCGCTTGAGAGGCCGGGCACCAAAGTCTGGGTCATATCCTGCTTCAGTCAGGTATTGGGCCGCTTCTGGAGTGACCTCCAGGTCAAAACCTCGTTCTGAGAGTAAATCTGCAACCCGGAGCAGCTGAATCTCTACAATTTTCAGCAAATGCTCACGTTCAAGCGGGTGAAAGATGACGATCTCATCGATCCGGTTGAGGAACTCCGGGCGGAAGTGAGCCTGAAGAACAGCGGTGATCTCATCCCGTGAGACACTGCGACCACCTTCCCAAAGCTGGTTGCCCAGGTTGCTGGTCATGATAACCACCGTATTGCGGAAATCCACCGTGCGGCCCTGACCGTCAGTCAAACGCCCATCATCCAGCAGCTGCAGGAGCACGTTAAAGACCTCGCTATGGGCTTTCTCAATTTCATCAAAAAGTACGACACTGTAAGGCCTACGGCGAACTGCTTCGGTCAATTGCCCACCTTCATCATAACCCACATATCCCGGAGGAGCCCCAACCAGACGTGATACAGTATGCTTCTCCTGGTATTCGCTCATGTCAATGCGAACCATCGCCTGCTCATCATCGAAGAGAAATTCAGACAGGGCACGCGCCAGCTCAGTTTTCCCAACACCCGTCGGCCCGAGGAAAATAAAAGATCCAATGGGACGATCAGGGTCCTGCAAGCCCACCCGAGAACGCCGGACCGCGTTTGAAATCACGCCAACCGCATCATCCTGCCCAACCACACGCTCATGCAAACGTGATTCCATTTGAATCAGTTTTTCCGTCTCACCTTCCATCAACCGCGTCACCGGAATGGCAGTCCAGCGGGAGACTACCAGGGCGATCTCCTCTGCATCAACTTCCTCTTTGAGTAAGGCACCCGCTGTTTGCAGATCCTTCAAACGGCGTTCATCCTGAGCCAATTTATCTTCTAATTCGTGTAGCGTCCCATAACGCAGGCGAGCAACCTTCTCCAAATCTGCACTGCGCTCCGCACGTTCCATCTCCATACGGGCAGATTCTATTTTCTCCTTAGTGGATTGCAAATCAGAAATAGCCTCTTTTTCATTCCCCCAACGGGCGTGCAGAAGATTAGCCCGCTCTCGCAAGTCTGCCAATTCTTTCTCCAGACGCTGTAAGCGCTCCTTGGAGGCCTTGTCCTTTTCTTTTTGTAACGCCTGGCGTTCGATTTCCAGCTGTAAGATCTGGCGGTCAACTTCATCCAGAGCCTGAGGCTTCGAGTCGATCTCGGTACGCAAGCGAGCAGCAGCCTCATCAATCAGGTCAATGGCTTTATCTGGTAAATGCCGGTCAGCGATATAGCGGTTGGACAGCGTAGCCGCCGCGATAACCGCAGGATCGGTAATGCGAACACCATGGTGAACCTCGTATCGTTCTTTCAAGCCGCGCAGAATACTGATCGTCTCTTCCACACTGGGTTCGCCGACATGAACCGGTTGGAAGCGCCGCTCCAAGGCTGGATCTTTCTCCACGTATTTGCGGTATTCATCAATGGTCGTTGCGCCAATTAAGTGCAGCTCCCCGCGCGCCAGCATGGGTTTTAACATGTTGCTGGCATCCATCGCACCTTCCGCTGCCCCTGCCCCCACCACCGTGTGCATCTCATCCACGAACATGATGATCTCCCCTTCTGCATCCACGATCTCCTGGAGGACTGCCTTAAGACGTTCTTCAAATTCACCCCGGTACTTCGCACCAGCTACCAGTGCTCCCATGTCCAGCTGGATCAGTTGTTTATGCTTCAAACCTTCCGGGACATCCCCATTGATAATGCGCTGTGCCAAGCCCTCTGCAATGGCGGTCTTACCCACACCCGGATCACCAATCAGGGCGGGGTTGTTCTTTGTACGGCGGCTTAGGATCTGAATCACGCGGCGGATCTCTTCATCACGCCCAATAACCGGGTCCAGCTTGCCTTGCCGGGCTAATGCTGTCAGATCACGCCCATATTTCTCTAGAGCCTGGTAAGTGGTTTCCGGTGTTTGTGAAGTAACCCGCTGAGTCCCCCGGATGCCTGATAAGGATTTAAGAATTGCATCTTTGGTCAATCCATACTGGCTCAACCGTTTGCCCTCACTGCTCTCTGTCAGGCCTAGCAAGAGATGTTCTGTTGAGACATATTCATCCTGCATGCCCTTTGCGTAACGTTCAGCGGCCTCCAGGACATCTGCTGCCTGTCGTGAAAAACTAACCTCCTGCCCTGCTCCATAAACTTTGGATTTACCATCCAATTCCTGGAACAGTTCCTCACGTATCCCCAGGACACTTCCTGCAACTTTATTGACAATAGCTGGGACGACACCCTCTTCTTGGTTGAGTAAAGCTAAGAGCAAATGCCCTGCCTCGATAGACTGGTGATTGAACTCTTGTGCGAAACGCTGTGCATTCAAGACAGCTTCTTGCGATTTCTGTGTATAGCGATCTAGTTTCATTAATTTACCTCTTTCTCCAATAAAAAACTACTCCCTGGTGTCCAGATTTCAGTATACACCGCTCATGTTTGAAATTAGTTAATGGATTGTTAAACGGATATATGATTCAGCCTTGTAGACAAAACAATACTTGCTGCGAGAAACTCCATTATACTATGTCGCATGCCAATAGTCTGTCAAGTACATATGCCTGGTGTGGTGCCCTATCAAGAAGCATGGGATCTTCAAAACCAGCTCGCAGGCGAGGTGCACACAGGAATACGTCCTCCTACATTACTGCTGCTGGAACACCCACACACTTACACCTTCGGTCGTAGCGGGAAAGTCGAAAACTTATTATGGGATGAGGCAAAGCTCGCT
>JALHTN010000509.1 GCA_022865865.1 Anaerolineales bacterium | reverse complement strand
TTGATCGGCAGCAGCTGCTCAATGCGTCCATTGTCCTGTGCCTGAAGTAAACTGATCGGATCAGGACGGTCAGATGCCGGTTCCCAGACGCCATGGCTTTTACGCGGTGCGCGGTCGCGCAGAGTCTTGTTCATTGCCTCGCCTTCAGAACGGGGTGGTTGGGGATCATTTTCCTGGTTGGTTGCCATCTATTTCTCCTAATATATAGCAATCAAGATAAATGCATATAATGATTAAATGATACCAGCATTTTATATATTGCTAATCCCGTCAGCAGTATCGAGACCAGATTGGTGCTATATTATCAATTTATTTTTCTTCTTGATTAATTTCGGACTGCCATTCCAGGTGAAACTCCTCAATCGCCACCTCAATGGTGGGATAAAAATGCCGCCGGTCAATGGTGTCATAAAGACCATAGCGCTCAATTTTTTCCCGGACCGGATCTTTGAGTTCAGCCAGAATGAGATGGATGCCAGCCGCGTTCAACTCTTCATCCAGGTCCACCAGCATATCAGCCGCAGTGGTGTCGACATCGGTGATTGGTTCTGCAGCTACCAAAACCCAGAAGGGATTGGGTTCTGTATGAGCGATTTGTACCCGGACAAAGTTGCGGAACAGGTTGGCATTGGCAAAGATGAGCGGTGCATCCCAGCGGACCACCTGCAGCCAGGGGTAAAATGACCGCCGCGATCATCGGTCCGGGCGACGAATCAGGACCCAGCACCAGGTATGTTGATGGACCGAAAAGTGCATAAGCGACCAGGCAAACGACCGTTGTGTATAAGCCAGTAATCGCTGGCAGACAAGCCAGCTCGGCATAAGCCATGCCCGTTGGTAGTGACGCATAGCATTCACACCTGGCAGCCATTTTCCAATGCGCTGCATCCGGGTAGGTGGGTTTGCCTGCAGTGAGGTCGTGTTCATTGCATAATCTCCAGATCAAGCAGATGCGTGTTGGTCAATCCCTGTTGTGAGTTTTATTAAAATCTGGTGGTCAGAGAAGTGCGAAAGCCCTGTTTATTAATCAGAGCTGCGGCCTAACGCAATTCCAGCCAGCGCACCAAACCAGGCGAACAATATGAAGATAATCAATACCGGTCTTTCGATGATTTCTCTGCCGGAGACGAGGAATGCCAGGCCTAACAAGATGAGCAAGACTGTGAGCGCAGCAAATGCCGTCAGTAACCAGCGTGCTTTACCCGGTTCCTTGATATTCATCCTATCGCTCATCTCTCTTCCTGTTTCTTTTTCTTATCTTTGCCTTTCTTCTTGTTTTTACCTTTCCCCTTTTCATTCTTGGATTTCTTACCTTTCTTAGTCTTTGATTTTTTCCCGGATTTCTTTTTACTTTTCTTTCCCTGAGATTTCTTCGCTTTCTTTGGTTTATCTGCAGCTTGGGCACCTGTGTCAGCTGTTTCTTGGTGGGGGTCAAACTGGTCCGTTAATAGTACCTGTTCGGGAAAGATTTCCATGCGCACCCGGCGAAACTTTCCCAGCCAATATTTAACCTGGCCTGCGGTTAAACCGGCTCGTTGCGCAGCTTCCTCCTGCGAAGCACCTTCATCGATAGCCAGCAGAGCAATTGCTCTCTGACCGTGCAGGTCATTCCCGGTTGAAATCATTCTAAAGGCGACTCTTTCCTGTGCAGAGAGCAGTTTGCCTTCCTGCACGACCTGCTCGTTATTGCTATTTTGACTCGACATGGTATTTCCTCCAATTGGAAAATCAGTGATTGAATTATATAACAGGAGCTGCTGTCCGTGGACAAGACCTCCCGATCAACTGAAATAGGTTAGTAGAGATATATTTAATTACGTGCTGACAAAATCTACATCCACAGCTTCAGCGCCGCCTGGGGCTTTACCCTTGAACTGGCTCATGTACAGCGCATAGTAGAAACCCTTGTCAGCCATCAATTCGTCATGGGGTGCATACTCGACGATCTCGCCGCCGTTGAGCACCATGATATTGTTTGAATCGCGGATGGTTGCCAGGCGGTGGGCAATGGAGAAGCTGGTCTTGCCCTACATCAAATTACGCATACCATCCTGGATCAGTTTCTCTGTGCGGGTATCGACATTGCTGGTCGCCTCGTCCAGGATCATGATCTTGGGTTGAGCCACCATGGCGCGGGCGATGGTGATCATCTGGCGCTGGCCCTGGCTCAGGTTGGCACCACGCTCGGTCAGCATCGTTTCATAACCCTGGGGCAGGTTCATGATGAACTCGTGGGCGTTGGCCTCTTTGGCCGCTTCGATGCATTCTTCTTCGGTGGCACCCTTACGAGCATTTTTCAGGTTGTTTATCACCGTATCGGAGAAGAGGAAGGCTTCCTGAAGAACGACACCGACTTGCATACGCAGGCTATCCTGGGTCAGTTTAGAAAGGTCCTGACCATCGATCAGGATAGTTCCGCTGTCGATATCGTAGTAACGGGTCAGGATATTGATAAGCGTGCTCTTGCCTGCCCCCGTTGGCCCGCAGATGCCGATCGCCTCACCCGGCTGCACTTTAAAAGGTATTTTGGCGCAGGATTTTGCGTCCAGGCACATAACTGAAATCGACATCGATACATTCAGAGTGACATCTGTCTGGGTAAATTTCTATTTATTACAATTCAATCGTCTCCAAGGATCCAGGCCCAAGCTTCACTCAGCTGTTCTGGTTCGAAGGTTTTTTCTTCAGTTCTCCTGGTGAAAGGGTCCATGATCTTTATCGACCACTCAAGCCAATTCTTGTCGCTGACGAAGGCGGCTTTTTCTACATGGCGGTACTGGTGGGTACCGAAATGGAAATCATCTTTGGCGGCCTCGATCCCGTCAAAGCCTTCCATATTTTCTAACACAACCACCAGGTTGATTTTACCGTGAGCTGCGATCGCCGCGTCCAATTTCGGGAGCAAGGTATCGTAATCTTCTGCATCGATTTCACCGCTGATCTTAAAGCCAATACAGTTTTCAGTGCTTTCGGGTAGGATTTCAATCATGGATTATTCTCCTAAGGTGGCCACCATGATGGCTTTGATGGTGTGCATGCGGTTCTCGGCTTCATCGAAGACGATCGAAGCCTCGGATTCAAAGACCTCGTCGGTCACTTCCATGCTCTCCAGCCCAAACTTCTCGTAAATATCCGCACCGATCTTTGTCTCGCGGTTGTGGAAGGCGGGCAGGCAGTGTAAGAACTTGACTTTCGAATTGCCACTCAATTCCATCGCTTTAACGTTGACCTGGTAAGGTTCCAGCAGCTTGACACGTTCCTCCCATACCGAGGCTGGTTCACCCATCGAGACCCACACATCGGTGTACAGGTAGTCGACACCCTTGACGCCCTCGGCGACATCGTCCGTGATGGTCAGGCGGGCGCCAGTCTGAACTGCGATGGCGCGGCAGGTTTCGACCAGGCTTTCTTCTGGCCAATTGGATTTGGGTCCACACAGCCGCACGTCCATACCCAGCTTGACGCCGCCCACCATCAGGGAGTTGCCCATGTTGTTGCGGGCGTCACCCATGAAGGTGTAGGCAATATCGGGAAGATCCTTGTAGCTGTGCTCGGTCATAGTAAGCACATCGGCCAGGATCTGAGTGGGGTGAAACATATCAGTCAGACCATTCCACACCGGCACACCGGCGAACTCAGCCAGCGTTTCAACCGTCTCTTGGGCGAAGCCGCGGTACTCGATGCCGTCGTAAGTGCGTCCCAGCACCCGGGCGGTGTCTTTCATGGTCTCTTTGTGACCGATCTGCGAGCCGCTTGGACCCAGGTAAGTCACATGGGCGCCCTGGTCATAGGCAGCTACCTCGAAGGAGGTGCGCGTGCGGGTCGAGGATTTCTCGAAGATCAAAGCGATATTCTTGCCGGTCAGCCGGGGCTGCTCGTAGCCGCCGTACTTGGCAGCCTTGAGATCGGTAGAAAGATTGAGTAGAAACTTGATTTCGGCTGGAGTGAAATCCAGCAGCTTGACAAAATTGCGGTTGCGTAAATTAAAAGCCATTTTATATTTCTCCTTAATGCGTATTAAGTGATTTTAAAAGATTTGTCCCGGAAGGAACACACCTATGCTGAGCACGATGGCGTATACCAGCAGCAGGATGACCAGCAGGGGCCAGGTAAACTTCCACCACTTGTCATAACCGACCCGCCCCAATGCCAGACCACCCATCACCACTGCGAAGGTGGGATTGACCAGGTTGAGCAAACCGCTGGCGGATTGGAAGGCGGTCACCACCAGGCTGCGGTCAACAGAGGCAAAGTCTGCCAGGGGCGCCATGATGGGCGTGGTCACCGTTGCCAATCCCGATGATCAAGATGAACAGGATCGTGTAGGCCGATGTGAACTTGAATCCCTTCTTTTCCTCAGCCTTTTTGCATTCTCCTTTCTGCTTATATCAGTGCATGCTCAGGGATATTTTGCCGGTACAAAATTAAATTCCGAGAAATCCGGGTGCTGGTATTCACCCGCTTCCTGCCGTTTGGGCAGCTCGAGCGTTATCGGCGTCAGGTCCTCATAATTGACCTGACTGAGCAGGTGTGAGATCACGTTCAGCCGTGCGTGGCGTTTGATATTGGCATCTACCACATACCAGGGTGCGTGATCTGTATTGGTGTGCAGCAGCATGGCATCACGGGCTTTGGAATAATCCACCCAGCGTGAGCGTGCTTCCAGGTCCATGGGGCTCAGCTTCCAGCGGCGGCGGGGGTCATCAATGCGCTGCTCGAAACGATCCTCCTGGACTTCATCTCGAAT
>JALHTN010000508.1 GCA_022865865.1 Anaerolineales bacterium | reverse complement strand
GATGAATTTTCGCAAACATATTTTTGGCCCAATATCGTGCCGAAAGATGCCCGTGGCACGTATAAACCGGCCGCAAATGAGATCTTAGCGGAGTATCAGGATTTAAACGTAGGGGACATTGTCCCTGATGGGCCACCGGGATCTGCTTATTATGATGTCGTCGAGGTTGAAGAAAATCGCCTCCTGCTTTTATTTGCCACCACCCATTTCAACTACGTTGCCCCCCAATTCGTTTATAAGACGAGGTATGCCCCAAAAGGTGCATTCTGCTGGGCTTTTATCCTTGATCAGATCGACGACAACAATACACGTCTGGTCAGCTGGTGGCGTGCAGAAGGATACCCAAAAGCTGCATTTTTCATACTCAAACCATTTTTAACGATCATCGATGGCGCCCACCAGAGAGAGATCCTGAAGGGGATCAAAAAGCGAATCGAGAATAAATCACGAATGGATTAACAACAATGAATACTTCACCCAGTGCAGGAATTGTGACAGCAGTGTGCAAAAAAACCGAACCGGGTATACCAAAATTCGAGGTCGACACAATTGAGCTGCTTGAAAATTTTGGGGTCGCAGGAGACTATCACGCAGGCGAATTCGTCCGCCACCGCTTCCTGGCAAAAAAGGATCCCACCAAGCCCAACCAACGCCAGGTACTGCTCATCGATACGACCATCCTTGCTAAGCTCGCCAGTCAAGAAATCCATCTTAAACCAGGGATGATGGGCGAGAACATCATTTTGGACGGAATTGCAGTAATGACCCTCCCGCTCGGAACGCAGCTGGAGATCGGCGAAGCAGTGCTGGAGATAACCGAGGTCCGCAATCCATGCTACCAGCTGGATGAAATGCATCCAGGTTTGCTCAAGGCAGTAGAAACTTCAGGCTCCGGCCCTGATCACCGCAACGCGGGTATGCTGGCGCGCATCATCAAGGGAGGTTGGATTCGACCTGGTGATGTTGTGATTGTTAAGCTCTTAACAGAGGCATGAATAAGATGCCCCATTCAATGAAATTTGCTATTTGGCTGAAAGCATATTAACTAGCGGAGAATTGTTATACGCAGTTCAAAGGTGTTAATGATCGATGCCGGGATCAATTTCATCCTGGGTATCTTGCTCCTTCTTACAATCCTCTTTCCTGAAAGAATTGCTAAATTCCTTGGAATACCGGCGGTAAAGAATGCGTTTTATCCAAGCATTTTGGGAGCTGTGCTATTCGGTATTGGGATCGCTTTAGTCTTGGAAAGTTATCGAACTAAACCCGAGCAATTAGTTGGATTGGGGTTAGGTGGGGCAGTCGCGATTAACTTGTGCGGTGGAGCAGTTTTGATCGGCTGGTTAATTTTTGGCGATCTTCATTTACCTGTGCGTGGGATGGTTTTTCTTTGGTCAATTGGCTTGATATTAATATCGATTAGTGGTTATGAACTCCTGATGCATGCACGAAAAACCAGGTCATCTTAGATACCAGGGAAGCTTTTCAACCTCGAATGACCTTATCCATAGATCGAGATATCACCCGCAGCCACCGCTTGTAGGACCGCGCTTGAGTTCAAGCTTGATCTTG
>JALHTN010000507.1 GCA_022865865.1 Anaerolineales bacterium | reverse complement strand
TTTGCCATTTTGCTCGAGACCGATATGCTCCATTTTCTCAAGAAGTGTCCAATTGCGTTTTGAGAAATACCGTTGAACGCCTTTGGCACGTTGGCTTTCTACTTCTGGCGCCTTCTCTTTGTATTTTCCGGTTAGGAAACCTCCACCCAGTGGACTGTAAGGGATCACCCCCAGGCCATATGAGCGGCACACATGCGCCAATTCCTGCTCGAATTCACTTCGCTGAACCAAACTGTAATGTGGCTGCAACGAATCATAACGGGAGATATTATCCCGGTCGGCATACCAAAGGGCTTGCATCAAGCGCCAGGCTGGGTAATTGGAGCAGCCGATATAGCGTACTTTGCCTTGGTGAACCAGATCATCCATTGCGGAGAGCGTTTCTTCAATAGGGGTATTTTCGTCATACCAATGGGTTTGGTAAAGGTCGATGTAGTCCGTATTCAGCCGCTTAAGTGAATTTTCTACCGCAGTCATGATGTGGGCGCGCGATAAGCCCTCATCGTTGGGTCCTGTACCCATTACCCCGCGCACCTTGGTCGCCAGGATTATCTGGGTGCGATCGATATCGCTTTTACTCATCCAATCGCCAATAATCGTTTCGGAGACACCACCTGGATTTCCATCTGCCCAACTGGAATAAATATCCGCAGTGTCAATAAAATTTATCCCACTCTGAAAGGCTGCAGACAAAATCTGGTGTGAGGTGGTTTCATCCGCCGTCCAACCAAACTGCATGGTCCCCAGACAAAGTTCTGACACTTTAAGACCGGTACGGCCTAAGTTTCGAGATTCCATATCAAATCCTCCAGGAAGCGATGTCTATTCTGATGTTTGAGTTTGATTGCGGTAAGGTTCTCAATTAGATTCGCGTTTGTCCCTAAATTAGATTGAGTGTATGGCTTAATCATGCGACTCGATTGAAAATTTGTTCCCCTCCGGGTCAGCACCATCACACACCCATACTCCCGGGGCGGCTGAGCGAATTTCTCCCATCTCAACCTGCTGATTGATGAGCTGCTGACGAGCAGCTAGAATGTCATTGACCCGAAACACAAATTTTGGTGCGTCAGCCCCAAAGCGACCTTTTCCTCCGGCATGGAGGGCTAGCGAGCAGGTGCCGGTGTCCAGTTCCACCCAAAATTCATTTCCATAATCATCAGAGTCTTGAGGATTCACCACCTTGAATCCCATCTTGTCCCTGTAAAATGACACTTGTCGATTCATATCCTCCACGTAGAGGATGATTTCCATAATACTGCCAATTTCGTTCTGCTTTTCCAAAATCACCTCCGTGGAATTATCCTGACAAAGTTCAATCGGATTCGCTGCAAATATTTTGAAATCATCCAGTGAACGAGATGAGAGAGATCACAATCCAGATCACCCAAAATGATCATAGCTTAAAGTTAATCTACCAGATGATTTATCTAGGATGAAATTAGTCCCAATTATACTCGCTAAACCAGATGAGTATTTCGAATTTCAGCGGGGTTCCTAATGAATAAGGGGCTGTCTAATAACCATAGAAATGTCATCCTGAACAAAGTGAAAGATCTCAGAAATAGTCGATGAGACCCTTCCCCCCGGTCTGTCCGTCCAGGGACAGGGCTTCGCTCAAGGGTGACAACCTTTTGGGACAGCCCCTTTTGTACCTCGAAAGTGGGTGATTATTTCTTTCGGGCGGCCTCCAATGCAGCTTGCATTTGCTCCAGGTGCGAATTAAAGTGATAAGGATCTTGCAGTAAATCATAAGCGAGGCGCCAGTATTCCCCTTTCCTGGCAATGAACTCATGCGGAAGATTGGCAAGGAAATGTAAGGTCTCAACCATGTTGTGTTTATATTCGTTGACCAGGTCTTGCACGGTTGGGTAAGCGACAATAGTCGCCTCGAGAAATTCGTCGATATTGCCACCATAATCATCTGCAAAACGTTCTTGCCCGCTGACCAGCTCGCCAATGTACTGCTGGAAGAAACGCTCACCCTGAATAAAATGGGCCAGATTGCCTTTAATGCTCCATTCTGATGGGGCTGGCTTGAAGGAGGCTTGCTCTTCGCTGACTCCGCTGAGAAAATCTATTAAGACTTGCTCAATTCCCTTGTAGATCTTCCCAACAGCCTGCGCCAATCCTTCTGCGGTGGCTGGGATTTCAGGAATTGGTCTGCCAGAGAGGGTCATTTGCAGAATTTGCTGCTTGCCATCACGGTAGAAGACCACTTCGATTGTGTCACCTGCTTTGCGAGCATTGAGAGCCTGGTTTAGACTCTCAAAATCGATCGTGGGCATGCCTCCCATGATGGTCATCACATCGTTTTCCCGCAGACCCGCGGCTTCGGCACCCATGCCTGCCACGGTACCACCAAGACGGATTCCCTCAGCTGAAGGTAATCCCAATTTCTCAGCGATCTGTTCATTAAATTCGTCCAGTATGATTCCCAACATGGGCCGGGAGACAAATCGCAGGTCTTCACCGCTGGTGACCACTGAGTTTAAATTCTCAAGCGCGTTCTGCCAACCCTTTCCGATCTCTGAACGGCTTCTTTCCCAGGCTTCACCAGTTCCAAGCCCTTCGTGGTTCACGGTTACCAGTGTGCCACCATCTTGTGGGGTGAAAGTCACCACCACCCGAGATGGTGCAGGCTCTCCTTTTCCGAACCAGGTGAAGGAGGTTTCCACCCCCGATTCGGTTGCTGTGAATTCACCGCTAGTGTAATAACCGGACTCCCACCACAGGTAGAATCTTCCACCAGTGCGGGGTACGACTGTGGCCACATTGCACAACCAGCCCCGCAGCTGGGTGGCGTTGGTGAAGGCGCGGTACGCATTCTCTGGATCAGTATTAATGACTTGATTGAAGGATAAGGTATCTGAGCTCATTTTTTCTCCTTTGGTTTCTCTTTATCCATGGACCATCATTTGATCAACTAATATTAATTGAAAATGGTTCATTTTTAGCAAGGGAAGCAATTCATTCAGTTATCAGCTATTTTGGGGTGATTGTCTTGAGTAAATTTTCCTTCTTGACCTGTGTGATTTTGGCAGTTTGTAAATAAATATCTCTCCCGTAGTCCCCTTATGGAGCAGATAATCTGGTGAGGGGCTCAAAATGCCAGCAGCTGGTCAATTTTTCCCTTGATTTTTTCCGCATTGGGCAGAATGGATGCCATCATGCCAACATCGTATGGGATCGGAATATCCGTTGTTGCCAAGCGCTGGACTGGCGCATCCAGATCGGTGAATGCTTCAGCAGCGATCATGGCGCTGATCTCGTCTCCAAATCCCGCTGTCTGGGTGTCTTCATGGACAATCAGAGCTCTTCCGGTATTCTGCACACTTTCCAAAACTGTATCTTTGTCCAAAGGGATGATGGTGCGTAAATCCAGCACCGTTATGCGACCGGGAAAGTCGCGGCTTGCCGCCAGGCAGCGGTAGACAGTTTCACCCCAGGAAATGATGGTTAATTCATCGCCTGTCACCAATCTATTGGCAGCACCAAAAGGGAGGCAGAAATCGTCACCTGGATAAGGTCGGCGAGCTGGAGAGGTGTCTAATAAGGCGCGGTGCTCGAAGAAAAAGGTCGGATCATCGCCGCGTAATGCCGTGCGCAGTAAACCGGCGGCATCCTCGGCGTTACTCGGGAACGCGATCCGCTACCCTAGCGTGTGAGCGTAAATCGCCTCACCAGTGACACTGTGCCAGGGATCGCCGGTTGTCTTTCCGTACCCGACCGGAATGCGCACAACGACCGGCGCGGCAAAATTATTTGCTGTTCTCCAGCGAATTGTACCGAAATCAGCTATCTGTTCATAAGCTGGATCGGCATATTTCCTGAACTGAATTTCTGGGACGGGTAATAAGCCAGCATAGGCAAGCCCCATAGAGTCCGATGATGCCCTCTTCTGATAAGGAGGTATCGAATACCCGTTCGGCACCAAAGCGATTCTGCATGTCCCGGGTGGCACCATGGACACCGCCCTTAACACCCACATCTTCCCCAAACACCAATAAGCGCGGATTGAGCGCCATCTCTGATTCCAATGTCTGGCGGACCGAATCGATCAGGTTGATGCGCGGCCCGCTTGGTTGAGATGTTTCACTTCCCATAGTTGGTAGGGAATTAACTGGTCGCAGACCCCCTTGCTGGGGTTGTGCGCCATTGAAGAAAATGTGATCTGACGCGGTTCCAGGATCAGGAGGGGAGAACTGGATTGCTTGTTCAAGAGATGCAGATACTTGTGCGCGCGCAGTCTGGCGAAGTTGCTCCCAGGCTTCAGCGGTGAACTCTTCGCGACTCAACAGGTAGGATCGCAGCTGGTCGATTGGATCCTGGCGTTTTTCAGCTTTTAACTCCGCAGGGTCTCTATAAGCCTGGTCGTCGATGAAAGTATGCCCCTGTAGGCGGGGTACTTTCATACGCAGCAGGCAAGCTCCGTCACCAGCACGAACATGTTCGATAGCTGCGCTGATGGCCAGCCAGGCAACTGCCGGGTTGGTTCCATCGCTATCTATCACACGCAGATTTTGGAATGAGGCAAGATTTGGGGGCGATATTGCCACCGGGGGTTTGCCGGTCAGCTGGAACAGACAGGCTGTAGCGGTTATCTTCGATGAAAAACAGCATTGGCAGATGCTGCGTGGTGGCGATATTTAAGGCAGCCCAAAAACCATTGGAGGCCGTGCTGCCATCGCCTCCATGGGCAACAGCCAGCGCGCCTTGCCAATCATGTTCCCTGACGACGTGCTGGTAATACAAGATTGCTTGTGCCCATCCGGCAGCGGGAGTAAATTGGGCACCGACATTCCCCGAAGCCGGAACCACGGTCAACCCGTTTCGACGGGGAAGATTGTATACCACACCGGTGTCACGTCCCTGGCTGGGTGAATTGGTGAGTGCCATACCTGCTGCAAGCGCAGTCGCAGGATCCATCCCACAAGCAAGTAATAGCGGACGGGAACGGTAGTAAACCGTCACGGCATCATGGCTGTGATCGAGGGCTTGCGCAAGCAGAACCTGGGAGAGCTCATGCCCCTTGGCGGAGAACTGGTATTTCACCTTGCCTTGAGGTGCCAGCAGCTCTTCTTCAAGTAAATCTAATTCCCGAGAAAGCAGCACAAAGCGAGCTGCTTGCCCCCAATCGATTGAGAGTTCGTTCATTTATGGACCTGATTGATTTAGGATAATCAGGTCCATTATACTGAATAATGTCAGAATTATAGGAGGGTCTTGTTGAGCTTTTTTCTCAGATCAGCGACTGAATAGTCCCTGTATGATCAGTATCCCGGCGAAGATAACCAGAATTACGATGCTGAGCAGCAACAATGCTCTGACAACCTTTGGACCCAAGCGACGAGCCTGGGAAATGAGCACCGCGATTCCCAGCAAACTTAGGATCATGATGCCGTAAAATCCGATCAGGAAGGCAGCACCATATGTGATTGATTGCTGCCCGGCTGCAAGCAGAATGGGACCGGTGACCAGCGTCCAGAACAAATATGGGCCAGGGGTGAGAAAGTTGGCGATCACTCCTCGTCGCAAGCTGCCTTTAGGTTGTTGATCTTCATTTACTTGCATCGCGGTCCCGCTGCGCCAAGACGACCAGAGCCTCCACGCCAGGTACAGGGCAAATGCACCCCCAGCCAGGCTGACCACCCGCAGAAAGTACTCCGGCAGTTGATTCAATATGAACAAGCTGAACACAATAATGGGAATATCGCTGATCAACGGGGCGAATGCGACCGGCGCGGCTCGCCGCCACCCACCTGAGAGGGCTTCGGATATCAGGTAAGTTTGGAACGTGCCTGGGGTTATGGCCGCAGCAAAACCCAGGGCAGCTCCCTGCAGGAAATAAGTCAAGAATGTCGCATCTGTCATGAGGCGCTGAGAATATGAAATGTATATCTGGGGGTGGTTTAATCTGAAGAGACTGCCATAGGGGTGGCAAGTGAGATCATATTATCTCTCTCTTGAACGATGCGCTCCTCGGGACGGCTGCGGTACCACAGCCACAGGGTTTGCAGCAGCATCGCTGCCGTAAATGAAGCCATGGCCCAGAATAGCCCGGTATATTCTCCCCATCTGACCCCGATCCAAAGGAGGGAGGAGCAAGTTATCAGAAACAGCACCACCGCTTCGGTGATACCCCG
>JALHTN010000506.1 GCA_022865865.1 Anaerolineales bacterium | reverse complement strand
GAAAGGTATTGCCGAGTTGGTTTTGGGAGCGACCAGTTTCCGCTTCGATGGCTCAGACCTGATGCCTGGTGAGGTTGGTGCTGGTTCCTTCTGGAAAGGCATGACCGACTGGGTCTCCGGATCGGCTGACCTGGATACGGTCCTGGATGAGATCGACGCCTCCTGGCCCGCTGGTGTCGAAGGTGAAACATCTGCCCCGGCTGAAGAGCCTGAGATGGCTTTCCCCTTGGTACCTGGAGGAGAACTGGAGACAGCCTTATCTGGTGAGTATGCTGGCACGACAGTGGTTGTAGATGGCCCCTTCACCGACATCGATGAAGTTCTGTTCAACGAATCCATGGCTGCTTTCGAGGAAGCCACCGGCATCGATGTGAACTACATTGGCAGCAAGGAGTTCGAAGGCTCGATCTCCATCCGTGTGGATGCAGGCGACGCCCCTGACATTGCTGACTTCCCGCAGCCTGGTCTGCTGGCCAACTTCGTGCGCTCGGGCGATATCGTCGACCCGACCACTTTCATCTCGGATGAATGGCTAACCCAGCAGTACAATCAGAGCTGGCTTGACATGTCTGAGATCGGAGGCCAATCAGCAGGTGTATGGCATCGCTTCAACGGCAAGAGCCTGGTGTGGTACCCGGTGGACGACTTCGAAGCTGCTGGCTATGAAGTGCCGACCACCTGGGATGAGTTGATCGCGCTGATGGACATGATCGTTGCCGATGGTGACGCCCCGTGGTGCATTGGCATCGAGTCGGGTGCTGCCACTGGTTGGCCTGCCACTGACTGGATGGAAGAGTTCATGCTGCGCACGACTTCACTGGAGAACTACGACGCTTGGACGACCGGCGACTTGGCCTTCACCTCCCCAGAGGTGAAGAATGCGGCAGAGACGCTGGCACAGATCTGGTTCAACGAGGACTACGTCTTCGGCGGGACCAATTCAATTGTCTCGACGTTCTTTGGTGACTCACCTGCGCCGATGTTCGAAGACCCACCCAGGTGCTGGATGCACAAGCAGGGCAACTTCATCACCGGCTTCTTCCCCGAGGGTTCTGAAGCTGGCGTGGACTATGACTTCTTCTACCTGCCGGGGATCGACGATGCCTATGGCAAGCCGTTCCTGGTAGCGGGTGACATCATGGCCATGTTCAACGACCGGCCTGAAGTGCGCGCGCTGATGGAATACTTCACCACGCCGCAGTCAGCTTCTGGCTGGTTGCAGAACGGTGGTGCCTTAGCCGCACACCAGACTGCCACCCCCGACATGTACGGTGTTGACCTGGAGAAGGGCATTGCCGAGTTGGTGCTGGGAGCGACCAGTTTCCGCTTCGATGGCTCAGACCTGATGCCTGGTGAGGTTGGTGCTGGTTCCTTCTGGAAAGGCATGACCGACTGGGTCTCCGGATCGGCTGACCTGGATACGGTCCTGGCTGAGATCGACACCTCCTGGCCGTAAACACCGTTTGATAAGTTTCAACTGGGCTGCCAGTTATTGCAGACTGGCAGCCCTTCATCCTTGATTCTAAGGAATGATTATTAGAATAGGCTTTGGAAGTCTGGAAAAAGATGAACCCATTGATGTGTTTACTGCAGATTATGTTGTGTATCCATCGATTGGTTTACTGCCAGGCTTCCGAAGGTTTTGTTTTAATATGAAGTACTGACCTGGAACGTTTCCGCTTGGAGAGAGGAGTTGCTAATGCAATACTTTGAGGAGCGTGCGCAGAAGGGCGTCAGCCTACCTGTCCGGATTTTGACCTTCATTGGCCGCTTGTTATTGGCCACAGTTATCCCAATCGCGGCCTTTATCGTCTTATATGCAGGTTTTATGTTCTTGCGAGATGGAGATGCGCCCAAGTGGTTGATCACAATTGTAGCGATCATTTGGGGTGTTGGGGGGGTGGCAGCGCTCTACTGGATCTTTAACTGGCTTGTCGAAATGCTTCCCGACCAGTGGACCACGCGGCTCCAGCCTTTTGTGTTCGTCGGTCCGGCTTTGGCCATTCTGGCCTTTTACCTGGCGATACCAACTGTGAGAACCATCTGGATCAGTCTTTTTGGCAGGGGAGGACCGGCATCTGGCGAGTTTGTTGGTTTGGGAAACTATATAGCCATTTTTACTGACCGCCTTATGCGAGAGGCTTTTCGCAATAATGTTCTTTTTTGGATCCTGATCGCTACCCCGCTGACGGTGGCTATGGGATTGTTGGTTGCCATTTTGGCCGACCGCAGTAAGTTTGAGCGTGTTGCTAAATCGCTCATCTTCATGCCCATGGCTATTTCCTTCGTCGGCGCCAGCGTCATATGGAATTTTATCTATGAGGTGAAACCCATCGACGCGCCCCAGATTGGGCTGCTTAACGCTATTGTCGTGGCGTTAGGGGGTGAACCTCATGCCTGGACGGCATACACGGAAATCGCCCCCTGGAATAACCTCTTCCTGGTTGTCATTGTGGTCTGGTTGCAGGCTGGCTTTGCCATGGTGCTGTTCTCAGCCGCACTCAAGGGCGTCCCGGAGGAGATCCTAGAAGCTTCTCGTATGGACGGTGCCAGTGAGACGCAGGCATTTTTCAAGATCATGATCCCATACATTATGGGCACTATCATCACGGTTACCACTACGATTGTCATCTTTACCCTAAAAATCTTTGATGTGGTCTGGGTGATGACCGGTGGGCAGTTTGGAACGGATGTGATCGCCACCCAGTTCTACCGGCAATCCTTTATCGCCCGTAATGCCGGTTATGGCTCTTCCATCGCTGTCATTTTGCTGATTGCCGTCATCCCAGTGATGATTTACAATCTACGCCAGTTTAGAGAACAGGAGGCTTTCTAAGATGAGTGGAAATAGACAACGCGCGATCTTGGTCAACGTCAGCCTGGCTCTGCTGGTGTTGGTGTGGTTAATACCCGTGGTTGGGCTGTTTATATCATCATTTCGCGATCGTTTTGACCTCCAAACCTCCGGCTGGTGGTCGATCTTTCCGCACCGCGAGTGGATCGTGGTTGAGGATTTCGACCCTCGCGAGGAGGGATTGGATGCCACTGCCCCGATGGAATTTTATGGGATAACTGCTACCTTTGAAGAAATGCGTAAGGGTATCGAAACACCAGATGGAATGCGCGTCCAATGGATAGGAAACCGGCGGATTGGCAAAATCGAAGTCCAGGAGCAAGTGTGGGCTGTCAATTGGGATTTTACCCTGGAAAATTACAGGCAGGTGCTCCAGGGAAAGGACTTTGAAATCACGCATGCCGATGGCACTGTTGAAACAATCCCTGGTGACGATTTCTGGGGAGCCCTGTTCAACAGCTTGGCAGTTGCCATTCCTGCGACGGTCATCCCTATTCTCATCGCCGCCTTTGCCGCTTATGGTTTCGCATGGATGAGTTTTCCTGGGCGGCGCTTGTTATTTATCGCCGTGGTAGCGCTGCTGGTCGTACCTTTACAGATCGCTCTGGTACCCATCCTGCAGTTTTATGCTAATCCCAGGATTGACCTTAATGGCACATACCTGGCCATCTGGCTGGCTCACGCCGGCTTTGGTTTATCCCTTGCAACTTACTTATTGTTCAATTACATCAGCACCTTCCCGCGTGAGACTTTAGAATCGGCTTTTATTGACGGTGCCTCCCATTTTAAAGTGTTCACCAGCCTGATCTTGCCTCTGTCGGTCCCAGCCCTGGCGTCTTTTGCCATCTTCCAATTTTTGTGGGTTTGGAATGACTATCTGGTCGCCTTGATCTTTTTGGGCAGCGACCCGGAATTCCAGGTGGTGACGATGCGCCTTGCCGAGATCGTTGGAGACCGCGGCCAGGACTGGCACTTGTTGACCGCTGGCGCTTTTGTGACGATGCTGCTGCCGCTAGCCGTCTTCTTCGCGCTGCAGCGCTTCTTTGTGCGCGGTATGATGGCCGGCTCAGTCAAAGGATAGGATGTATTTACACCACAATGCTTAAGTGGTGTGACCTCTTTGTCTGTCCGAACCTGGACCATTTAATCGGATTTGCGCGCTAATCGGTGTCGTATTGTGCATTGTCAAGCCACGGACGCCGTGAGCTCGTTTGCAATGGTAGTGTACTGAATGCCCGTTCAGAAACAAGACAAATTCGACTGGGCCTTCTGGTTCCTGTGGATCTTAGCCACTGCTTTGGGTTGGTTTTTGGGTGGTGTATTGCTGTCCGGAATAGGCCTGGTGCCATCCGGAGTCGGCATTGCATTTTTGCAGTGGCTGGTTCTGCAACAGCGTATCCACAAAGCCTGGCGTTGGATTATTGTGAGTGTGATTGGATGGTCGCTTGGATGGGGGATTAGCCTTTTTGCGTATTCTATGGGACTTGATTTCTTAAATGGGATGCTGATCGGTGTCGCCACAGGAGCAGCCCAATGGTTGATCCTACGGCAGGAGATCCAGTGGTCAGGCTGGTGGATTGCGGTCAGCGCTGTAGCTTGGGCAGCGGGGATATCACTGCTGCCGGGCGTCATGTTGTCTGGAACAATTGCAGGCGCGATAACTGGGATTGCGTTGGAATTATTACTTCGGAACCCCAAGAGTTTAGTTAAAGATAATTCAGATAACGCTAGATGAACTGATAATGGCGGCTGTTTCACCAGTGCCTTATCATTAGCAGGTTATGTTTATTGAGAATTTGTTCTTAACCCATCGATATTAGCGTTATCCTGAATCTTAGGAAATGGGAGTATTTGTATGAAGTTTAAACCGTTGGGACGTAGTGGACTGATCGTATCTGAACTGTGTCTTGGGACAATGGTATTTGGGGAGGATAGTACGCGCGCTGCAGAAGAGACCACTGCTGTCCGGCTGATACATCGGTTCCTCTATTCTGGGGGAAACCATATAGATAATGCCAATTTGTATGCAGAGGGGCGTTCAGAAGAAATTGTTGGCAAAGCTATTAAAGATCGCCGTGATCAGGTTGTCTTAGCCACCAAAGTGCGTTTTCCGATGGGTGAAGGTCCTAATGAGCTCGGGCTTTCGCGGTACCACATTATGCGCAGTGTGGAGGATAGTCTGCGCCGTTTGCAGACGGATACCATTGATCTCCTTTATATGCATGCCTGGGATCCACTCACGCCGGTAGAAGAGTCCGTGCGTGCATTTAATGACCTGGTAACAGCAGGCAAAGTGCGCTACATCGCTGTCTCGAACTTTAAAGCCTGGCAAATGATGAAAGCATTGAGTGTAAGTGATAGACATGGTTGGGTTCGTTTTATTGCTGCCCAATATCAATACAGTCTGGTGGAACGTAATATTGAATTGGAATTCATCGACCTCTGCTTGAGTGAGGGTTTAGGGATTGTCCCCTGGGGAGCTATTGGTGGCGGTTTCTTAAGCGGTAAATACCGTCGTGAAGAGAGTCCTCAAGATGGTCGACTTGCTATGATGCCAGACGATACCGAAGAATCCTGGAATCGCCGGAATATAGATAGAAACTGGCGTATCCTGGATGTTATGGACGATATCGTCACTACGTATGATGGGCTTACGCATTCCCAGGTAGCCTTAGCCTGGCTACTGGCGCAACCAGCCGTTGATTCGGTCCTCATCGGCATCCGCACCGAGGCTCAACTTGAGGACAACTTGCGTGCGGTAGAAGTGCAGCTGTCATCTGACGAGCTTGCCAGGCTCAACGAAGTAAGCGCTCAAGAGGAAGGTTATCCGTACCGCTTCCTGGAAATGTATGCTGAGCGGTAGAGTATATATGGAAAGCGATATGGATCAACATCAAATCCCTCTTTGGTGGCAAACTGGAGTGATATACCAAATCTATCCGCGCAGTTTTATGGACTCCACGGGCAATGGGGTTGGAGATCTGATGGGCATCATCCAAAAATTAGATTATCTCAGTGATACCCTTGGAGTAGATGCTATTTGGCTATCCCCGTTTTACCCTTCACCGATGGCTGATTTTGGATACGACGTTGCAGATTATGTCAATGTGCATCCCATGTTTGGTACTCTGGAGGAATTCGATGAACTGCTCATGGGTTCTCACCAACGTGGTCTCAAAGTTATCATCGATTTGGTTCCCAATCACTCTTCTGACCAGCATGCCTGGTTTCTTGAATCACGCGCTTCCCGGAAGAATCCAAAACGAGATTGGTATATTTGGGCTGATCCTAAAACAGATGGATCAACTCCCAACAATTGGCTGAGCGTATTTGGTGGTTCTGCCTGGGAGTGGGATGAAAACACGGAGCAGTACTACCTGCATTCATTCCTCAAGGAACAGCCTGATCTAAACTGGCGAAATCCAGAGGTTAAAGTGGCAATTTTTAAGGTCGTACAATTCTGGTTGGATCGTGGTGTGGATGGTTTCCGAATAGATGTTGCCCATTTCATTTTGAAAGATCCCAACATGCGTGACAACCCCCTCAACTCGCAGGTGCAGAAATCCTTCCATAAACCGTTTGGGGAATATGACTCGCAAATTCATCTATACGATAAGGCACATCCAGATGTTCACCGGGTATATCGGGAATTGCGCAGCCTCATCGATTCCCATAATGGCGAACAACCTGGCGTAATAATTGGAGAGATCCATATATTCGACTTGCCAGTTTGGGCTCAGTATTATGGGGAAAATCTGGATGAGATCCACTTACCGTTTAATTTTAGTTTGCTAAACACTGACTGGCGAGCGCAGGCCGTTCGGGATGCAGTGGACAAACTTGAAGATGTCCTTCAACCGGGTGCTTGGCCAAATTATGTCCTGGGAAATCATGATGAATCCCGTTTAGCGAGCCGGGTTGGAGAATCTGGTGCTCGTTTGGCCGCCATGTTACTGCTTACGCTGCGCGGCACACCGACGTTTTACTATGGTGATGAAATTGGTATGACTGATGTCGAAATCCCAAAAGAGTATCAGCAAGACCCTTGGGGAATCCGTGTTCCGGGTTTAAGTCGGGACCCTTGTCGTACCCCTATGCAATGGAGCGAACGACCCAATGCTGGATTCTCCCCGGGTAGTGGACCTGAGTTGTGGTTACCCTTGGCAGACAACTATCCAGTAACGAACGTTGAAAACTTGATTCAGGATCCAACCTCGATCTTGACTCTTTATCGACAGCTGCTCAAGTATCGACATGATCATCCTGTGCTACAGGTTGGGGATTATGTACCGGTTTCTGGGATTTCTGATAATTGTTTTGTTTACCTTCGTGAGGATGAAATGGTTGATGATCCGTCGCGTACCTTGATAGCGCTTAATTTTTCAACCCATGAGCATCAACTTGATTTATCGCAAATCAACGTTTCAGGTGATCTGCTGATATCAACGATGCTGGATCGATGTGGTCGCACAGAACTAAACAACCTAATATTACGCCCCCAAGAGGGTGTGATTATTGATATTTGATTTTCAACTAATAGCACGGAGAGAGTAGTATTATTAATAAGCAGTCAAGAATGAATGCTCCTGCCTGGTATAAAGACGCTGTTTTCTACGAAGTCTATGTGCGTGCCTTCAATGACAGCAACGCAGATGGTCATGGCGACCTAAGGGGATTGACCCAAAAACTGGATTACCTGCAAGACCTGGGCATAGATTGTTTATGGCTGTTGCCCACTTATCCTTCACCGCTTCTGGACGATGGTTACGATATCGCCGATTATTACGGTATCCATCCGGATTACGGCTCTCTGCAGGATTTTAAGGATCTGGTTGCTGCGGTCCACGCCCGTGGGATGCGAATAGTAACCGATTTGATCCTCAACCATACTTCTAATCAACATCCCTGGTTCCAGGCTGCCCGGGCTGACCGGGATTCGACCTATCGTGATTACTATGTTTGGAGCGACACGGACCAGAGATATGAGGATGCCCGCATCATCTTCCTGGACACTGAAAAGTCGAACTGGACCTGGGATGAACAAGCCGGACAGTATTTCTGGCACCGCTTCTATTCATCCCAACCGGATCTCAATTACGACAACCCTGAAGTGCGTGCTGAAATGCGAGAGGTGATGAAATTCTGGCTTGATCTTGGTGTAGATGGTTTTCGTGCCGATGCCGTGCCGTATCTTTTCGAGCGCGAAGGCACAGACTGCGAGAATCTGCCGGAGACCCACGCTTATTTGAAAGAGCTGCGCAGCTTCATGGATGAACATTATCCCGGTCGTATCCTGCTATGCGAGGCTAACCAGTGGCCTGAGGATGTTCGTCCTTATTTCGGGAATGGTGACGAATTCCATATGGGTTTCCATTTTCCGGTGATGCCGCGCATCTTCATGGCACTCCAAAAGGGCGAACGATCTCCTCTCGTATGGATCCTGGAACGCACACCATCAATACCAGAGAGCTGCCAATGGTGTAATTTCCTACGCAACCATGACGAGCTCACCCTCGAGATGGTGACTGAAGAAGAGCGTCAGTGGATGTGGCAAGAATATGCTCCTGAGCCGCGCATGCGTTTGAACCTGGGTATCCGCCGCCGCCTAGCGGCGCTGTTGGATAACGACCAGCGAAAAATAGAATTGGCCAATTCGCTGCTATTTACTTTACCAGGATCACCCATTATCTACTATGGCGATGAAATCGGTATGGGCGATGATATTTGGCTGCCAGATCGCAATGGTGTCCGTACCCCTATGCAGTGGGACTCAGGTCCGAATGCAGGTTTCTCCAGTGCACTACCTGACCATCTGTACGCGCCAGTATTGAGCGCTGACCCTTACAGTCCCGTCACGGTTAACGTAGCCGATCAGCGCGAAAGACCAGATTCAATCTTTCGCCGCATCCGCAATATGATTGCAGTGCGGAAATCCCATTCCGCTTTCGGTTGTGGGGATTTTACCTGGATTTCGAGTGGTACTAATGCTGTAGCGGCTTATCTGCGCAGCACCCAGGATGAAAGCATCCTGGTGGTGAATAACCTCTCTGGTGATCCTCAGACCGTCTTGCTGACTTTCCCAGGGATGGCTAGTGATCCTGTGGAGTTGATATTGGGTGTTCACTATCCACAAGCAAAGGCAGAGCGCCTCTCCCTTCCCCTTTCCCTAGAACCGTATCAATACCTATGGTTGAAGATTTAATAACCACTTGATTGTCGCATGACCAAACGAAGGCAGGCCACAACGCCTGCCTTTTATTTATTGTCTGGAGAATTCACTTTATTATTCACTTACGCGAAGTTTACGCGATGTACAAATAACCTGATCTATAATGTTGGTATGGTGGCAAGAGAGTTTGCTAATATCGTATCCACCAACCATGGAAGGGAAGTTGATTTACTGCGCGCCCTCAACGCGGCAGCAGCTTCACTTCAAAAATCCGCTCGATCTGAAGCGGAAGTATTTCGTGCTTTTCGCCAGCAGATTTCAGGCCTGGGTATACGTGGTGGTCTCAGTTTGTTGGACGAGAAGGGGGAACGGTTAACTTTTTGCGCTATCGCTCAACCAGAACATAAACTTTCCGGATTGGAGAAACTAGCTGGAGTTACAGCGGAAGGATACCAGGTCCTTGTCGCAAAGGTGAACGTCTATCAACGCGTCGTGGAGGCAGGTGAGAGTGTTTATTTGTCTGAAAGCCACGAGGTCGTAGCTCAATTACTACCAGATTGGTTAGGCCGAGCTTCAGATAGCGTGTTGAAAGCGCTGGGCTCTGATCCAGCCATTTATGCGCCGCTCAAATCAGAGGGGCGTGTTTTTGGTTTGTTGAATGTTGCCGGTAAGGGTTTAACGCCAGAGGATGTGAAGGCATTTGAAGCTTTCGCAAATCATGTTTCTGTAGCGATAGAAAATGCGCGTCTCTTTGCAGCGTTAAAGGATGGGGAAGATCGATACCGAACGTTGATGGATAATATGCCTATTGGTGTATACCGCACCAGGCCTGGTGTAAGCGGCAAAGTTTTATTGGCAAATCCATCTTTCCTCGCGATGTTTGGCTATAGGTCAATGGCTGAATTGGATGGAATTACAGTCGCCGATCTTTTTGTTGATATCGAAGAAAGAAATTCATTTACGGAAAATCTTCTGGCACGTGGAAATGTTGTAGGGGTTGAGAATTCATTCAAAAAACAGGATGGCACACATATCTGGGGGTCTGTTACAGCGAATGTAGTGCAAAATCATGATACTGGTGAGGCAGAATATTTTGATTGCTTAATCGAAGATATAACCGAGAGGATGCGGGTAGAGGAAGAACTCTTCCGCCAGGCTGACGAGCTGACTACCTTGCATGCCATTTCACTGGACATCACAGCCGCGCTGGCGCTTCCATCTCTCTTGCAGACGATTGTTCAGCGTGCAGCCGATCTACTCAAAGCGCGCGGAAGCAGTTTGTCTCTCTGTGATCCGGAAAACCAGGAAGCTCGCATATACGCAGAACATTATCCTGGTCTTCCATTTCAAACTGGCAGAGTTTTCAAATATGGCGAGGGTGCTGTCGGTATCGTTGCTCAAACTGGTAAGTATTTAATTATTGATGATTACGCAAACTGGTCTCAACGGGTCACTTATAACGATATTGAACAACCCTATACAGCGGTGCTCGGTGTGCCTTTAACTTGGCAAGATCAGGTCACAGGTGTTTTGCAGGTGATGGATGATGGTGAGGTCAGGCGTTTTACAAAGTCGGATATGGAATT
>JALHTN010000505.1 GCA_022865865.1 Anaerolineales bacterium | reverse complement strand
TCTGATGATAAATCGATCCGGGAAGAAGCTGCGGTATTAAAATTCTTCAAACCAGAACGCATTGCTTCAGTAACCCTGACTGCCAATCCCCTCAACCAGCAAACAATTGTGTTAATCACGATCACCAATCAATAATTCCTATGAGCATGACTGAATTCTTCAACCCGCGCACAGTAGCAGTTATCGGCGCCTCCACCAACCCTGATAAATTAGGTCACGCAGTGGTGGAGAACCTGGTTTCCGGTGGTTTCACACAAAAAGGCACTGTTTACCCGGTTAACCCTAAAGCGACGGAGATCCTTGGGCTGCCGGCTTACCCGTCAGTTCAGGATATCCCTGGTTCGATCGATCTGGCAGTGATCGTGATTCCCTATAAATTTGTCCCCGATGCTTTACGAACTTGTGGGGAGAAGAAGATCCCGGCTGTGATCGTGATCAGCGCTGGATTTCGAGAAGCTGGGAGAGAAGGTTTGGACCGGGAATTAGAGCTGATCGAAATTGCCAGGCAATATGGCATCCGTTTGATCGGCCCAAATTGTTTAGGTGTGATCGACACATTCACTCCGCTCAACGCATCCTTCTCAGCTGGAACTCCGAAAAAGGGACCCATGGCGTTCATGTCCCAGTCTGGTGCCTTAGGCACCGCAGTTTTGGACATCTCCCTGGCCGGTCGCTTGGGATTATCGAAATTTGTGAGTTTGGGAAACAAAGCGGACGTGGACGAGATTGATTTATTAGAAGCCTGGGCGGATGATGTCAACACGAAAGTGATCATGATCTACAGCGAAGGGATGAACAATGGTCAGGAGTTCATTAAAACAGCCCGTAAAGTAACCGCCAAGAAGCCTGTGGTTGCGATTAAGTCCGGTGTTACCCAAGCGGGGTCACGAGCCGTGTCTTCACATACGGGTTCCCTTGCGGGTTCAGAGCAAGCCTATCATGCTGCTTTCCGCCAGGCAGGCGTACTGCGCGCCGACTCGATGCAATCTTTGTTTGATATCGCTTTAGCACTCGGCTACCAACCTTTATTAGAGGGTGACCGCATCGCCATCATCACGAATGCGGGTGGTCCGGGAATCCTGGCCACCGACGCTCTCGAGCGCTCAGGTTTATCCCTGGCCCGCTTCGAAAATGAGACCATTTCAACCTTAGGACAGTACCTGCCAGATGCCGCCAGCGCTGCTAACCCGGTGGATCTGCTTGGAGACGCGCGTGCAGATCGCTACCAGTTGGCATTGGAAACGGTCAGTGCAGATCCAAACGTGGATGGTCTTATGGTGGTGCTGACTCCGCAAGCAATGACAGAAATTGAAGCCACTGCCGATGCGATCGGCAAAGTGGCGCAGTCGATCAGCAAACCAGTAATCACCAGTTTCATGGGAGAGGCGAAAGTAAAGCCCGGCATTGACCGGCTGGAGAAATTCGGGATACCCAACTATCCCTTCCCAGAACGAGCAGCCTTGGCCTTTAAAGCGATGTCGGATTACCGTGGGATTCAATCTCGTTCAGCACCGGAATATGTACAATTCGAGGTTGATAAAAAGAGGACTCAGCTGGTTTTGGATACTGTGAGGCAGGCAGGCCGTCTTTCCATCGGTGATTCTGAAGCCCGGCAGATATTAACTGCCTATGGTATGAAAATACCCACTTCTGACCTGGCAGCCACCCCTGATGAGGCGGTTGAGATAGCCAACCAGATCGGCTACCCTGTCGTACTCAAGATCGCCTCCCCGGACATCTTACATAAGACTGATGTGGGTGGGGTTAAGGTTGGGCTCAGCAACGCCGAGGAGGTGCGGGATGCCTTCGAGTTGATGGTATACCGCGCTCAACGTTATCTTCCCCAAGCCCATCTGTGGGGTTGTCTGGTCCAGCAGATGGTGCCTGCCGGTGGCTTGGAAGTACTGGTGGGTATGAATCGGGATCCCCAATTCGGTCCGCTGGTGACATTCGGTCTGGGTGGGATCTATGTTGAAATCCTAAAAGATGTCACCTTCCGCATTGCGCCTTTTGCAGTTCAATCCGCAGAAAAGATGCTGTCCGAGATCCGCGCCCGAGCCTTGCTGGATGGCGTACGGGGAAAACCACCGGTTGACAAGGCTGCCATAGTGGATACTTTATTACGTATTGGGCAGCTGGTGCAGGATTTCCCGGAGATCGTGGAATTAGATATCAACCCGCTGATGGTTTACCCACAGGGGATGGGAGCCATCGCAATCGACATGCGTTTGGTCTTGAGCAAGTAAGGAGAATATCTGTGAAATCTATTTATGTCACCTCTCTTGAAAGGTATTCAGGTAAAACTGCAATTTGCCTAGCATTAGGAAAACGATTAAAGGCAGATGGTTTTAAAGTTGGATACCTAAAACCGCTCAGCCTGCAACCCTGGCGAGTGTCTGGGAAGATCGCCGATGAAGACGCTTCTTTCGTCAAGGAGATTTTAGGATTAGATCTTGATCCCTGGGAGCTCTCACCTGTGGTTGTCACCCCAGAATTCCTGCTTCACCACCTGAGAAACGGTGGGGATACTGAGTTGATGGAGCGAGTAAAGAAAGCAGTCCAATTAACGGGTCACGACAAAGATGTACTCTTGTTAGAAGGTGGCGCAAGCTTACGTGAAGGGCATGCAGTTGGTTTGCCTACACCCGATGTGGCAAGAGAGTTAAGCAGTCATGTGCTGGTGACCGTAAAATATCGTTCTGATATCCGCGTATTGGATGATACCCTTTCAGCCAAAGTGCACTTAGGTAATTTACTGAGTGGCGTGGTGATCAACCGTGTGCCGCGCGATGCAGCCGATTACCTGAATAATTTGGCGATCCCATACCTGGAAAAACAAGGCATCCCAGTCCTCGGTGCACTGCCGGAAGAACGCAGCCTGGCAGCTCTTACAGTCACCGAACTGATTGAGGTTTTAGAGGCAGAAGTTCTTACTGAGGAGTGTGACCTGCAGGCCATGGTAGAAACACTGACTATTGGTGCAATGACAGCGGATGTCGCCCTGCATCGCTTCCGGGAATACACCAACAAAGCGGTCATAACGGGGGGCGACCGCACAGACATTCAACTGGCCGCCTTAGAAACATCAACTACTTGCTTAATCCTGACAGGCAATCTGCAGCCAAGCCCATTGATCATCAAACAAGCAGAGGATTTTGGAGTGTCTGTGCTGTTGGTGCGTGAGAACACGATGGAGACAGTAGAAGCTATCGAGCAGATCTTTGGAAAAACCCGTTTAGGGCAGCCGGATAAACTGGCTGAATTTGAAGCGCTGTTCGCTGAAAACCTGGATTTTGACCGCCTATACCAGAGATTTGGTTTAATCCGACCCTGACTCATCAAGATTCAATGGTGATATAAGAACGAAGATGGGTCATATTCCCGTCGTGAGGCAATATTTGAGTGCATCGAAAAGGTGATTAATGAATGTCTCTGAAGCTATCCGCATGAAACGTGCAGTGCGCCAATTTAAGGATCAACCTCTTACTGAGGAATCTGTCTCAGCGATCTTGAAAGCTGGAAGACGGGCGCAATCCTCAAAGAACACCCAACCTTGGCAGTTCATCGCTATTCAGGATAAAGCCAGCCTTAAAGCACTTTCCGAGTGCGGCACATATGCAGGTCATCTTGCCGGTGCAGCACTGGGAGTCGCCATCCTGACACCTGATCCAGCAGAGCGGTTCAGCATCATGTTAGATGCAGGTCAGTCAGCAGCTTATATGCAGCTGTCCGCCTGGGAATTGAATATCGGCTCCTGTCTGGCAACCATTTACGATTCCGATGCTGCCCGGAAGTTGCTCGGCTACCCACCTAAAATGCATCTCTACATCGCCATCTCATTTGGATATCCAGTAGACCAGGCTTACTTAACCACCCCCCCACAGAAGGGTGGTCGCCGACCTTTAGATGAAATTGTTCGCTGGGAGAGATGGTGAGCATTTGCGAGCATTTTACAGCGATCAATTCCCGATTCCACTGCCTCCAGACCACCGTTTTCCGATCGACAAATACCGGCTTCTCCGCCAGGCGATTATTGCTGATCTAACCAGCCTGGATATTGAACTGCTTGTTCCAGATCCCGCCAGCAAAGATCAAATCCGATTGGCACATGACCCAGATTATGTGGAAAAAGTGATCATGGGAACGTTGGGGGAGAGGGAAATTCGCCGGATTGGGTTCCCCTGGTCTCCAGAAGTGGTTATCCGCTCCCAACGATCGGTGGGCGGCACCATCGCGGCCTGCCGAACCGCACTGCAGGCAGGAGTATCGGCAAATCTGGCGGGAGGCACCCACCACGCCCATCGTAATTTCGGCAGCGGATTTTGTTTGCTGAATGATTGTGCCGTTGCAATAAAGGTAATCCAGCAGGAAAGCCCGCTCCAGCGAGTGATCGTTTTGGACTGCGATGTCCACCAGGGAGATGGAACCGCGGCGATCTTTTCATCCGATCCAAACGTATTTACTTTTTCGATCCACGGGGCACGAAATTTCCCATTCCATAAGGTGCCCAGCGATCTGGACATTGAATTAGAAGACGGCACTGCAGATTCACAATACCTGCAAGCCCTGGAAAATGGGTTGGCAGAGACATTCAAGCGCTTCAAGGGGCAATTGGCAATTTACCTGGCCGGTGCTGATCCGTATTATGATGACTGTTTGGGTCGTCTTGCACTCACAAAAAATGGTCTCGCTGAGCGTGACCGGCTGGTGCTTCAAATCTGCCAGCAAGCAGGTTTACCGGTAGCGATCGTGATGGCAGGAGGTTATGCCCGCAATGTGGCGGATACCGTTGCGATCCATCAAGAAACCATCCGTCAAGCTGCAAATATTGAAATAAAACAACTGCGCACAAAAAGCCATGTTCGGTAATCGCATTCGCATTTCGGTGCTGACCCTGGTTTTATTGATCTTATGTTTGGTACCACCTACAAGCCTGGGTGATGTTTTTGCCGTTCAGCCGGATCCATCCTTCAACAACCTCATCCAATCAATGCTCGATCAGGTCGATCCAGCCAGCGTGTACACATTGACCGGTGACCTGAGTGGGGCCTGGCCGGTCACCATTGGGAGCCAGCCATATACGATCTATACCCGCCATGCATTAAGCGGCGAACCGGTCCAGAAAGCCGCGCAGTACCTTTACCAATTCTATGAAGATTTAGGATTGGGGGTTGAATATCAATCTTTTTCCTTTCAAGGACAATCGTTAGCCAACATCATTGCCCAGAAAGATGGCTCAATCTTTCCAGAACACATTTATCTGATTACCAGTCACTATGATGATGTCCCGGTAACTCCACCGGCACCAGGTGCGGATGATAACGCCAGTGGAACAACCGCAGTTATGATGGCCGCTAAAATACTGCAGCAGTATGAGTTCGGCTGCACATTACGTTTTGCAAATTTCGGGGCGGAAGAATACGGCATGATCGGCAGCAAGGATTATGCCCGGCAGGCGTACTGTTCTGGAGAGGATATTCGAGGGGTCATCAACCTGGACATGATCGCCTGGAACACACCAGAAAGCACCCCAGGAATGGACCTGCATGCGCTTTCGTCCATCCCCGGTTCAAGTGATTTGGCAGCTGCTTTTCAAGAGGTGGTCAGTGATTACAACCTGGATTTAATCCCTGAATTGGCTGACCCGATCACAACTCGCAGCGATCACTCCAGCTTCTGGAAATACGATTATCCTGCTATCCTGGTGACTGAGGGATCGGAGGACTTCAACCCCAATTACCATTCTGCGGATGACGATCTGGATAGTATTGGAGATTTCATCTATTACACCAACATGATCAAAGCCAGC
>JALHTN010000504.1 GCA_022865865.1 Anaerolineales bacterium | reverse complement strand
GAACTCCCCTTCCACGAAGTCCTCCACAATTCGAGGGTAGTCCCGCCGCATTTCATCTTCCTCCTTATACTTTTGGTCATTCCAATGATGTAGATTGTTGACTGCTAAAAAAGTATAAAAAAGATCAGAACCAATATAAAATGAAAATGGCATGCGAAGACTCTCTTTTAGAGAATCGCTGCCTTTTTCTCTTAGGATCCTCGCCGCCAGGAGCATGCCAGCTGCTTTCCCGCCGATTTTCCCCGGGGCAATTTTATGCATGCGAATTTCTGCCAGGTCCGAAATGGTGAACCATTGCCGGGCGATGTTAATATATCGCAGTTGATCACTGATCATTGTGCGAATTAAAACCACTTTGATTTCACGTAAATGCGCCTCAAAAGGCTCTCTTTCGATATCCGACAAATTTTCTATTCGCATGCCCTGATCAAAAAGTAATTCCTGGGGTGCAGTTTCAGGATTAAAGTCAGAAATGACTTCATCCGGGCTGATACCTCTCTCAGTCAGTACCTGATGGATTAATTCTTCAAGACGATCAAATCTAAGATGATGGCTGAAGTAGTAATCGGTTAAATTATCTGCAACAAGGGCTTTGCGTCTCTCCCATACCTCAGCGGGTTCCTCAATGGTTGGTTGATGTAACCCTTCCCGTTCTTGCGAAAGGATAGCTTTTTGAAGAACCTCAGCGTTAAATTCTGCAGTATCCAGGATCTTTGCATCAAATAACTCGCGCCGCATGAGGTCCCGAATTCGCCCGGAGAGGACCGGGTACTGTGAAAGCACCAGGTAAACACTGAGTAATCGGTCGCTTGCGCTGGGAGGTAATGTCATGTTTTTCTTTTCTCTTAATTGAATCTATTTTATCACTTGCGAAATAATAAAAAGCAGGCTGAATTGTTTTACAACCCAGCCTGCAAAGTTAATTATTTCTTATATCATCCCAGGTGCATCGGCATGATGATGTGCCTGAAGTATTCGTCGCCGACAGGACGGATCATGCCGGGTGAGTTGGCAGCGTTTGTTTCAAGCAGCACATTCGCAGTCTTTATGACCTCAAGTACTTCGCGCAAGAACCGTACATTAAAGGCTACCAGCAGCGGGGTCCCATCAATAGAGGCATCTACAGTGATCTCGGAAGATCCCGTTTGCTCTGATACAGCTGAGATCTCCAGGGTTGCAGACTTCTGGCCGTCTGATTCGGGTTGAATGTCTAACTGGGCAACATTCGTACTGTCACGAGCAATGATCTCAGCTTGTTTACAAGCTGCTAACAAACCTGATGTTGACAGGATGGTGTGTGTTTTGAAGGAGGGTGGGATGATGGCCTTATAATCCGGGAAGGTGCCGTCAATCAATTGGGACACCAGCTCAATATCTTTCATATGAAAGATTACCTGGCCACGTTCTGGTGGGAAGTTCATCAGCAGTGTTTCGTTACCGTCCGTTGCCACCCGTGCCAGTTCAGTCATAGCACGCGCAGGGATAATTGCTTCGAGTCTGTTCGGGAGCGGGTCAGCAAGAACGGCAGTACGCACAGAGATACGGAAGCCATCTGTAGCGGCCATGCTGAGCTTGTCGCCATCCGATGTCAGGTGAATACCAGTTAGCATAGGTCGTGAGTCATCTGTGGATGCAGCAAAGGCAACCTGTTGGATCATCTCTTTGAAATTTTCAACATTTAATGGGATGGTATTTGTCAGGTCAGGTTCAGGGATGGGCGGGAATTCTTCTGCATCAATGCCTTTAATATCCGTATTGCTTGATCCGCAATTAACATTGAGCGTGCGCGTGGTCGGATCCAGCGTTAGAAGGACATCCTCATTAGGTAAATTGCTGATCAGGTCCGAAAATGTTCGCGCAGGTACAGTAATAGCGCCTTCGCTTTGTACATTGGCTCCGATCCAGGTTGTTATGCCTAATTCAAGATTTGTTGCAGAAAGGCGCAATCGCCCTTCATCTGTTTTGATCAGGATATTTGATAGAACGGGCAGGGTGCTGCGCGGAGCAACTGCGCGAGCTACCACGTTAACGCCATGGGCTAATTGTTGCTGTTTGACGGTTGCTTTCATCTCTTGCACACTCTCCTTAGATCTTTAGATAAGTATCAATCAAAGTATACATCGAAGGGCGAATTTTATCCAGTAGGGAGCGAGCTCAATCTGTGAATAAGCGCTATACAGGGTAGAACAGCTTGAACTTTTAGGGCAATTCTCGCTAATAATCCTTGACATTAACGTTACGTAATAGTTTATACTAGGGAAATGTATACAGTCAAACAACTTTCAGATATTGCTGGCCTAACCCGCCGGACACTCCATTATTATGATCAGATCGGTTTGTTACCCCCATCTAAAATTGCCGGTAACGGCTATCGCTTATATTCCGAACAAGCTTTATTGCGTCTGCAGCAGATTTTGTTCTACCGTGAAACCGGCTGCTCGTTAATTCAGATCAAGAACATCTTGGACAAACCCGGGTTTAATGTTGAATTGGCCCTGGTTGAACATAAGCGTCAACTCTTGAAGCGCCAGGTGCATTTAGATCGATTAATAGTAGCAGTCGACGACACATTGGCTTTTCAAAAAGGAAATATAAAAATGAGTCCCAAACAATTATTTGATGCTTTTAATGAAGAAGAACTGAAGAATTACGAGCAGGAAGCCATGCACTTATACGATCCCGAAACAGTCAAAGCCTCTAATGCACT
>JALHTN010000065.1 GCA_022865865.1 Anaerolineales bacterium | reverse complement strand
CTGGCGGCGATCAAGGAAATCTGGAAAAGCAACGCCGTCCAACTTACAGCAGCAATAAAATTGGGGCATCCTGATGACATATGGTTCCTGACGTGGGGTGATCTTTTCTCTATCTGGGACGAAAACACCACCGATTGGGGTAGCCTGATCGCCCAACGGCGTGCCGATCTGGAACGTTATGAGAAACTCACTCCACCGCTGATTGTCACCAGTGATGGCGAGGCGCCCACGGTGCACTACCAGATCGACGATTCGCCGGAGGGGGCATTGCTCGGTAATCCGGTCTCGCCGGGCGTGGTTGAAGGCATGGTGCACGTCATCCGCGACCCGCAGCGCGAAACGCTAGCACCGGATGAAATCCTGGTAGCCGAATTCACGGACCCCGGTTGGACACCGCTCTTTATCATCGCCAGTGGACTGATTTTGGAAGTTGGCGGTGCGCTAACACACGGCGCGGTGGTCGCGCGGGAATATGGCATTCCCGCAATTGTAGGCGTCCGCGATGCTATGAAAACCCTTCAAACCGGTCAACACGTGCGCGTGGATGGCAACCGCGGCATCATTGAAATACTCTAAGTTATAACCTTAGAAGTTTATTTCTATTTTCTTGGGCCAGGATCCTACAGATAATAAAATCTCTAGGAGAAACAAATGACACAAAGTTTATGTATCAATTTTAATCGAAATAAACGAGAGAGCTAAAAGGGTTAGATAAAAAGCGCCTAACCTATGTTCATGACATGGATGATTATGTAAATATCATTAATGCTGCTTGGCCAACCCGTTTTTATCTGGTTGGGTTGGGTGGACACGTTGTTTACGCGGGTGGATTGAGACCGTATAGTATTATGAAACCTAAATAGATTAAGGACGCCATTGAGGATTATCTAAAGAAATAAGAAATGCGACTCGCACGATTTTTGCGAAAAAAAATTACTTGGAAAATAGTTGCGAATCTAGGAAATCATCCAATTTTCCCCCAGTGTCGAAGCGAATCATAGATAAAAATCGCTCAACATTATCAAGCCGTTTTTCGGATGACCCTGCAAGGACTCGAACCAGTTTTTAGTAGTAACCATCTAAGAGGATTCGAACTTTTTTTATACAATCAGAATCCATAATCCAGCCCCAATTCATCCATTTTTTCCCGATTTTCGAACTGAATAGATGACAAAAACCGCTCCACATCATCGGTGGAACGGTTTTTATGAGCGTGTGCCCCCACGGAGATTCGAACTCCGGTCTTAGCCTTGAAAGGGCTACGTCCTAGTCCCCTAGACGATGGGGGCAAGCTTCGGGATTTTACCATTGCCATTACAAAGGGTCAAGGATTGCTGGGAGTTAGTGCTTCTTTGAAACCAATCTTCCCATTTATCGATCAGCCATGGTATAATCTCTGACCGCGCCGCCATGGGCGGCTTTATATTGTCAAATAAAACGAGGATAGCAAGATGAGCGACGAATTACTGCGATCAATTGAGGCTCCGGTAAATGCGGATCTGCCTCAAATAAAACCCGGCGACGTGGTCAGTGTCTTTATACGCATACATGAAGGCAGCACCGAACGCACCCAGGAGTTCCGCGGCACCGTACTGCGCATGCGCAAAGGCGGCAACAATGCCAATTTCACCGTGCGGCGTACTGCCAGCAATGGTATTGGTGTTGAACGAACATTCTTGTTGAAGTCACCCCGCCTGGAAAAAGTGACTGTCCACCGGCATTCATATGTGCGCCGCTCCAACCTGTACTTCCTGCGCGATCGCACTGGCAAACGAGCACGTTTGAAGCAGAAATTTTCCAAATAATCCACTTTTGTTAAGATGATCATGGGCGCAGCACTTTCATAGGCTGCGCCTTTTTCCTTTTCGCGAGTAGAATAATGGACGTATTGGATGATCTCGTTTAAGGAGCTGTTATGACCTATCCCGTGATCGGTGTCACCACCATGCGCAGGAAGAATCAGTATGGGATGCCCCTGGCATCGCTGGCTGAGGCTTATGTGGATGCATTGACCCAGGCAGGAATCTGCCCGGTCCTGATCCCCAACCGGCTGCCGGATTCTGCCCTGGGTGACTTGCTGGTGCGCTTGGACGGGGTCCTGTTTACCGGCGGTGGTGATATTGCGACCGACCTCTACCAGGCGGAGCAGCATTCCGAAGTAAACGGGGTTGAACCGGACCGGGACCACCTGGAATTGCTCATCCTGGAGAGAGTGGTCAATGATGGCAAACCCTTCATGGGAATCTGCCGGGGTTTGCAGTTGATCAATGTCGGATTAGGGGGCAGCCTGTATGCAGATATCCCTGACCAGGTTCCTGGAGCCGCCAAGCACGATTATTTTCCGGATTGGGACCGGGATTACCTGTCACACTCAGTTCAGGTGCAGCCGGATTCGCGCCTCGAATCCATCCTGGGAGACAGCACCAGCGAAGTTAACAGCCTGCACCATCAGGCTATTCGCCTGCTGGCTCCAGACCTGGTGGCAACCGCCTACTCGCCGGATGGCATCGTAGAGGCGGTTGAACTGCCCCAGCACCCGTTTGGTCTGGCGGTGCAGTGGCACCCGGAATGGTTGACTGCTCACAGCCAGATGCGCAGGTTGTTTACTGCATTTGCAGAAGCGGCAATCCTTCAAAAGCAGGTTGCGGCAGGCTAGGTGACCATATGACAAGCAGCGATCCAGCATCTGGGCCGATCGGCATTTTTGACTCTGGGGTGGGGGGACTATCCGTGCTGGCCGCGCTGCAGAAGCTGCTCTCCAATGAAAATGTGATCTACCTGGCTGACCAGGCCCATGTACCCTATGGGTCGCGCTCTTTGAGCCAGGTGCGTGCCTTCTCTGAGGGAATTACCCGCTACTTCTTGACCCAGGACACCAAGCTGATCGTCGTTGCCTGCAACACAGCTTCTGCAGCTGCGCTGCATTATTTGCGGCAGGCTTTTCCTGGAATTCCTTTTGTGGGTATGGAACCAGCTGTCAAGCCAGCTGCTGAAAACACGCGCAGCGGTGTGGTGGGGGTGCTGGCTACACCAGCTACATTCCAGGGAGAGCTGTATGCTTCGGTGATCGAGCGATTCGCCACTGGGGTTCGCGTGCTGCAGGACACCTGTCCGGGCTTGGTGATGGAGATCGATGCAGGCAGCCTGGATACTCCCAAAGTGCATTCCATTCTGGAAGCGGCGTTAAAACCCATGTTAGTGGAGGGGATCGACACGGTGGTTCTGGGCTGCACGCACTTTCCCTTTGTGATCCCCATGATCAAGGATATCGTGGGACCTGAAGTGCGCGTCATCGATCCCTCTCTGGCGATTGCCCGCCAGGTGGAGCGCCTGCTGGTTGCTAATAATTTGCGCAGCGATGATCCTAATCCTGGCCAGGTGAGATATCTCACTACCGGCGACCCAGCCCGGCTGGCAGGATTACTCCCCCGCTTGATCGGCAGTCCTGCTGAGGTGAGTAATTTGAATTGGGATCAGGTCAGCTTAATATAATAAACCAGGTGCGATTCGAAGTGCACCTGGTAAAACAGATACAAGAATAAATTGCTCTTCCGTGAATAATCACGACAGACACCTTACAAGTAGGGTGTCTATTTGGTTATAAATAACTCTATCCCCACGAAAAGCTGAGTTGAATATCCTGATTTTTTTCAATAATCTATGAATATGCCGTCAGTAATCACGTACTATGTGGTGGCTGTTGATATGCTGCAAACGACACTCGTTCGTGGTTTTTTTACCAAGATACTTTATGCGGAAGTATTGTATCTTATCTCGGTTAACTTCACTTCCGCATACACCAAATCGCCAGAAGGGAGGTTCCACACAGCCTGGCCACCAACCGGGAGGTTCAAGCCAGAGAGTACCCCGTAGCTCGTGATGGGTGTCGACCATGGATCGAGTGAGAACTCGCCCTCGATCTCGCGGTAACGTTGCGCGGTGAAATTGGTCAATTTCCCTGTTTCATCAAAGTGCATTTGCGCCGAGACGCTCTTCCCATAATCAGTGAATGTTACCTGGGCAGAGTGCTCATCCACGCTATTCCAAGAGATATTTTCTCCCAGGAAAGCGCTGGGGAACCAGATCATCTCGCTCAGATAGCG
>JALHTN010000503.1 GCA_022865865.1 Anaerolineales bacterium | reverse complement strand
TTGGTGTCACAATCGGCACTTTTGTCATTACCAGTGCACCAACAGAAACCCTGCGCAAAACCTTGGGAGTGATTGTATTAGTATTTGCAGTCTATAAAATCTTTGAGAGCCGCATCCAGGGTTTACTGCGCTACCATCCAAAAAACTGGCATGGTTTGGTGGCTGGAACCATTACCGGTTTCTCATCTGCTCTGGCCCATACCGGAGGCCCACCGGTCAGTATTTACCTGCTGCTACAGGATGTAACCCCGCGTGTCTTTATCGCAACCTCAGCAATATTCTTTTTCCTGCTGAATTGGATCAAAGTACCCTATTACTGGTATGCTGGGTTGTTCGATTTCCAGCAGCTGTGGCAGATCGCCTGGATGCTGCCGCTGGTTCCGCTGGGCGTTTGGGTGGGTCGCTGGGGGGCGAGCAAGGTTGATAAACAGACTTTTGACTGGATCATCACCGGGCTGCTGGTGGTCGCTGCGCTGATGTTGATCTTTCTTTAATTCAATTCCGCATAGAAATTAATGGATAGTTTACAGTAGGGGATTGCCTTCAGGTTGGGCATGATCAGCTTGATCAATTGTGGCTGGTATTCCGTCTTCCATCTCTACGACGGTGCTCATTTCCGGGTCGTTCCAAATACCAGGTGTGCGCCACACCCGCCATGTGAGCAGCAGCAATACTGCCCATACGATTACAATCGTGGCAACGATTAAATAGTCAGTGGTTGGGTTCAACCAATCCAGCATCAGCAGGTCTTGTAAGATGGGGATGGCGGCAGATAGCGCGACCGTGATGAAGAATAATACCGTCAGCACGACCACCATCAGAAATATGCGGCGATCCTGGCTGACCGGAGCCCCGCCTGCCAGGATGCGGAAAGGTGGTCTGAGAAATAGCACCACCAGCAGCCCGGTGAAAACTAGAACAAAGGTGACTGCCAGGTGAGTATAATCTCTATCATCGCTGATAAACCTAAAATAGAAGAAAGCAAATGTGCCCGCGAATGCAATCGTAACCGCGGCTGGGATTACAAAATGCGACAGGGATTTTCGAAGGCTTTTTCCATACAATACCCCGGGATTTGCCCATAAGGTAAGCCCCAATGCGGGGATGGTGATTGAGACCGTGGTGATCACAGTTAGCTGAATACCCCGGATGGGAAATCCATACCCGATTATTTGAATGATTGAGATCAGTAAAGCCAGGTAAAACACCTGAGTCAAATAGATCTTTAAGATGTCAAGCAGACCGTTCACGATGCGCTGCCCTTTCTCCATAACTCTTTCTAAGACCTGCAGAGAATTCTCGAGTAGGAGAATATCCGCCACGCTTTGTGCAGCCTGGCTGCTGCTTTTATGGGTAATGGCAAGGTTTGCCTGGACCATGGAAGGTACATCATTTACGGAGTCCCCGACCATGGCAACATATTGTCCTTTGGCGCGCAGGCTTGAGACGATATCACCTTGTTGTTCGGGCGAAAGCTGCAGAAAAATCCCATTGTCTGAGGCTGCCTGGGCGAAATCTGCTCCTTCCATGCTGGATAAATCGGAACCCGTAACCAGGTCCAGGGAAAGATCGCTGAGACCTACTTGCTTGAGTAATTCCAGGGTTTGATTAGGGCGCTCAGCGGCGAAAATCTTGACAGCTATTCCTTGCTTGCTGAATTTTCTGATCATCGGGACCGCTTCTGGACGGACCTGCTCAACGAAGGTAAGCTGACACAATGGAATCAAAGGTATTGGGAATTGCGGCCTCCCTTTTTCATCAAATATTGGGCTGGGGTCTGGGTAGTAGGCAAAGATTAACTCAATCGGCGGGTCTGAAGGTGCTTCTGGTACATCTTGCTCTTTGAGCAGATCTTCATCGGGCTGGGACATCTGGCTCACCCGATTTAACATGCGTCGAAACAGGCCTGGTTTAGAGGGTTGCTCTTCTTGAGATGGAGAACCTGGATCTTGAATCGTGCCTACTTCTTCATCCTGGTTCAGCGGGTCACCATTTTGATCTCGATCGTTCCCTGAGCGGCGAAAAACTCCCCCCAACCTGGAAAATACCTTTCGCACTTGACCAGTTTCACCTTCCGTTTGTTGTTCTCCTGTGACCTCGTCTTTGCTTAGATATGGTTCCAGAGCTGCTGGGATACCCAACACATAGACACCCGAAAATTCAGGGTCATCAAACGTGATCGCATTCCAACCGACGACGGATAGGTATGGGGCTTCATCAAGGGTTTCGCGTCGACTTCCTTCGAAAACGGTGCTGATGGCGCGGGTGATTTGGTTATCGAGAACAGAGCTGCGCACATAGTCTCCCAGCATTTGCTGGATACGACTCTCAGAATAATCTTCTTGTTCATCACTTTGGGGGTATTTTGATAAGTCCACCCGCATTCCGGTCAAGACTCCCTCCCGCGATAAGCAGATCGTGTTAACCTGGGACATGGCTTCTACTGACCTGGCGCGATGAACCAACGCGCCGACTTTCGCCAGGTCGGCAGTACTGGCAGCATAAGTCACAATAATCATGAAGAACAACCCTGCAGGAGCAAGGCTGAAGATGATGCCGGCCACCTCATTAAAAAAGTCATCCGAGATCGGCAGGCTTATATTGAGGTAGTTATAGATTAAGAAGATTGTGTAGAATGCCACCACAACCAGAAGAACACGCAGCACTCGGTTGATGATTTTTTCGATAGGGGTTAACTGCACCTTAATTTCTTCAGAACTTTCAATCAAGCTTGTGATGTATCGATCACTCCCAATTTTCTCAACCTGGTAAACTGCGTTACCGGACACGCAGAAAGTGCCTGCAAAAACCCAATCCCCCTCGTCTTTTGTGGAGCGCCTGTTCCCATCTCCCAACATTGACTCGTCAACCACCAGCCCAGATTGGTGGATGATTACGCCATCAGCCAGCAGCTCATCCCCTGGGCCAAAAGCTACCATATCATCTACCACCATTTCATTGGCGTCTATGCTGCGGGTTGTATGATCCCGGATCACCGTAACATGGGGACGGGTTTCTAAGAGAATGTCCTTGATTCGCAGCCTGGCAAAGTATTCCTGGAAGACATTTAAACCAATATTGAGGCCCAAGACACCCAGGCTGAGCAGTGCATCCAAAGGTCGTCCAAATAAGAGCTGCACCAGCGCCAGACCCACCAGGCTGAGATTGAATATTGAGAGTACATTCTCCCGCCAGATTGTCTGCTTCGAACGGGTGGGTTTGAAGTGAATGGTGTTATCCAGACCTTCCTGAATGAGCGCTTCTGCCTCGGCTTCGCTTAACCCGCTGATTTTGCGAAGCAGTTTTTTTCGGACCGGTCGGCTGGTACCAGATTGCTGCTGCCTACGCCAATATCTGATCAGGATGCCGGCCAGCAATGTCCACACTGAGATAATGATGGCGATCAGGAATTTTCTGTTTCGGTGAGGGTTAGTTGATGATGTTTCCATTTATTAATTTTACTTGGATAGTGTGTGTTAGCTTTTCAAGACTCGAACACCAGCATGGGTGTTGTATAGAAATTATAAATTGGAATCTTACACATGGGTATTGGAATAAAATATCAGTCTTTTGACCATTAATCAAATTCGTTACTGGCATAGAGATGTATTATTTTAGTTTTGCATATTGACATCTTGAAAAATACTCTCCTTACTTGCCATCACCAGGAAATCTACGATTAACATTAAAATTCGCTAAATCATAAGGTGAATTGCTAAAACCATGTTTATAATTGGATAATATTAGTAGAATTATTACTTTGATGGTGGATATGATGTTATCCTCGATAAGAACAACAATCGCAAGGAAACGTGCTCGTTCTTTTGTAAAGAATGCCCGCGCCTGGTATCTTACCTGTCAGGATATATCTGGTGTGATGGGAGATGCACTTCACGATCAGTCGATCATCACGAAGGATATTGGTTATGTGATTGAGCAAGTTGATCGCAAGCTTTTTCATCTGGGGTTCTACATCTCAGATTCCTTGGGAACCTTGCGAAGGCGCAATCCGAACCTCGCCCAGCGATTTGATCAGGTCACCCAGCAGGTTTGCCAGCTGCGCAACCAGACGACAGTCTTCTTGATTCGCTCACAAGGTCCAGGTCCCATGTCAGGCGCTGAAACGGATGAAGGGATCAGCATGATCTATTATTATCGAGCCTTAGAAGAGGTGGGGTTTAAAGCCAGAGATTTGAAAGTAGAACTGGATCGTGAATTAAAAAATATTTGGCGAGATCTTCAGAAGATCTTCATCCAGGAAGAAATGGCGACCCAATAATCTATAAGTAAAGGTATTCAGAATTCGTATAGGTGGAATCTTCTGGCACAAATTCTTTCGTGGTGTATTAACTGAAAATCAC
>JALHTN010000502.1 GCA_022865865.1 Anaerolineales bacterium | reverse complement strand
TTATCGGTGTACCTTCCCTAACGTAGAGAGCGCCAACTCCTTTTGGACCGTAAAATTTATGCGCTCCAAGGCTCAACAAATCCAGGTTGAGTAAATTAACATCGACCGGGAGGTGTGCAGCTCCTTGAACCGCATCCGAATGAAAGGGAATCCCCTTAGATCGGCAAATATCTCCGATCTCTCTCAATGGATTGATCGATCCAATTTCATTATTAGCGAAAATCACCGATACAAGAGAGGTATCATCCCTGATACGATTCTTTATATCGTCAGGATCAACAATACCAAACTCATCAACTGGAATGATTTCTATATCAAAACCATGTAGATCGCCTAGTTGAAAAGCGGTATTCGAGACAGCATGATGTTCAACTGCGCTGATAAGAATATGGGAAGCTGAGTGACTCTTCCGTCGAGCGAAAGCGACCCCGCGTAAAGCCAGATTATCGCTTTCAGAACCGCAGGATGTGAAAATAATTTCGTGGTTCTTGGCGCCGAGGATATCAGCAACAGATTGGCGGGATTTTTCTAGGGCACTTTCTGCTTGCTGTCCATACTGGTGGATGGATGATGAATTACCGTAACTCTGATCAAAATACGGCATCATAACATCAATCACCCTCGGATCAACGGGTGTTGTGGATGCATAATCCAGGAAGATTAATGAATTATTTCGCATAAAAACAATGTTGGTCTCGGACGACCAATGCGCCATTATAGCATGTCTCATAATGATGAGCTTAACAGGTTATTATCTGCCTTCGAATATGGGTTGGGAGATAATTGGATAGAAAAACAAGTAATTAATTCTCGAAATTCCCTTGTTATAATAAGCGGGTTCTAATTCTGATTGCATGGAGGTCATATGTCGGGGATAATTCGATTTGGCACTGATGGTTGGCGGGCGGTCATCGCAGAAGATTATACTTTTGATAATGTTCGCCGATGTGCTCAGGGATTTGCAGAATATCTATTATCCCAGGGCTTTGATGGTCAATGGGTGGTAATTGGTTATGATAAGAGGTTCCAGTCGGAGAAATTTGCTGCGGCATGTGCAGAAGTACTAGCAGCTAATGGGTTACCGGTGTATTTAACCGAAGAAGCAACACCAACTCCCGTGATCTCATATGCCGTTGTCGATAAGGGTGCAGTTGGGGCGATCAACATAACCGCATCCCATAATCCTCCGATTGATAATGGTTTCAAGGTACGCAATCGTTATGGGGGAGCAATCGCTCCTGAGGGATTACATGATATTGAAAGCAGAATACCTGCTTCAGTCGAAAATGTAAAACGAGTCAATTTTTCTGATGCTGAAGAAGATAGGCGCATCGTTCTCATCGATCCGAAACCAGCATATATCAAACAGATTAATCGACTGGTTGATCTCGAAGCGATCAAATCTGCAGGATTGACTGTGCTTATTGACCCCATGTGGGGTAATGGAGCAGGATGGTTCACGGAATTGCTGTCTGGTGGAAATACTGAGGTAATCGAAATTCACAATGAGAGAAATCCGATCTTCCCCGAAATGACCCGACCAGAACCCATACCCCCAAATGTGGATGCAGGATTAGCAAAGACGCTCGAATTTGATGCCGATGTCTTGATCATCACCGATGGAGATGCAGATCGCCTTGGTGTAGGGGATGAAAATGGGATTTTCATTGACCAATTACGCGTATTTGGTTTGCTGGCTTATTATTTATTGGAAGTGAGAGGGGAACGTGGTCCAATAGTCAAAACCCTCTCAACTACTGATATGTTGAAGAAGCTGGGGGAGATTTATCAGGTTCCGGTCATTGAAACTGGGGTTGGTTTTAAATACGTTGCCCCGGCAATGATTGAACATGATGCCCTGGTCGGTGGTGAAGAATCGGGTGGATATGCTTTCCACGGACATGTCCCTGAGCGAGATGGTATTCTTGCTGGTTTATATCTATTAGATATGATGGTCAAATTACAGTGTAAACCATCCGAACTGCTTGATCTACTTTTCGAGAAGGTTGGCGCTCATTATTATGATCGCATTGATACCCGTTTCACGGGGAATTTAGAAGATAGAAAGGAGCGGATCCTCAATGCAAAACCTGAAACTATAGGTGGATTTGAAGTAACCGAACTCAATACTT
>JALHTN010000501.1 GCA_022865865.1 Anaerolineales bacterium | reverse complement strand
TAGGAATCCGAAACTTTGATTGTGATCATAGGTGAAGTCCCGCTCAATTCTGAGCGGGACTATTATTTATTGGATTATTTGGTGTCCTTTGGATGTATTGCTTTTGCTTATCTAGGTTTCAGGGATTCTTCACCCCTCCGGGGTTCAGAATGACATATTGTTTAAGTATTCACGGGGTTGTATTGTTGTAGAACCAGTTGTAGCTGTAGTACCCTGATGGGCTCTCCAGGCGGATGGCAATTTTGTCCAGGCCTCGCAAGGCGCGGGGGATTGTATAGGTGGCGGTAATTGAGCCCCCAGCTCTCGAATAGGTTTCAGCTGCTTTGATCCCAGCGACACCCTGGGTTCCAAACCTGCCCATCGTAACCCTGAAATCCTGGTGGGGCGGAAAATTGAAAGTTATAATGGAAACCTGCTTATTTCTGGTCACACCGGTGATGACGAAGGTTGGTATGACAGTTGAATCGGGTTCTGGCTTCGTGCTGGGTGGGGTGGTGCTGGGAATGCACAGAACCTGTCCTGCAAAAATGCGGTTCGGGTCGACCAGATTGTTAGCCTGGGCGATGGGTTTCCAGGTCAGATTATAGAGCAGGCCAACCCGGTAGAGGGTCTCGCCCCACTTGATGGTGTGATAGGCAGCACACCCAGCTGCCGTCGTGGGTTGTGAGAGCCCATCCGGTCGTGCAGGGAAGGTTCCGGCTGGAGCATACCAGTCTGATAGGTCGATATCCTGGATGGTGTCACCGGCTGTGACAACTACCGGCAGCGGTGAATGATCACTGCAGGAAGCACCCATTCCGCAGGTGACGTATTTTGTGTAGCCGCCTGCAAAGTCATCCCGGTAAGCAAACACGTTGTAAATTCCAGGATCGACTTCGATAGCATAGGAAGATTGATCAGCGACGGTGTCGATCGAATAGTAGGTCGAGAGGCCATTATCGATGCGGACGGCGAAGATGGTCAATGGGGGGATGCGCTCACTGGGAAAAGAAAGCAGCCCAGTGATTGTCCCAATGGTGGCGGTTTGATTGGACAATGAGGGTTGGATTCTGGCCTGGATATCTGCAGTTGTTAATTTGGTCGGCTCAGCCACGCCTGCATTGACGAATTTGGGCTGCAGCAGGAAAAAGGCTGACAGGGCGAGAACTAGTGATAGGGTGATTGAGAGCAATCTCAGTTTCTTGGTGAAATACATGGCTACCTCCTATAGGTAAATAAATTAATTCCTATGGAGATAATAAACTTTCAGTGTGACGAGGGGATTTCAAAAGTGTAGCAGGTGGGTCACGGGGGGTAACAATCCGGTAACACTGGTAGGATGCGGCCTGGACGTACTCAAGATTAAGCGGATATCAAGATATTCTCAATCATTTTTGATTGAATCAGGTAAGCAAACCAACTGCTTGAACTATTTTTTACCAGGGAATACAGCAATCGCACACCGGTGAGGTGGGTTTAATACTATTTGATATGCAATCTTTACGTTGAGCTAGCTGCAGGCTCAGCGCAACCCCCACTGGATATGCCGGCTCCCTGGAGGTAGATCGAGGGGGGTTGCCAACCAGTCTTCACGATTAATGATCATAAGATCATCCTCGAGGAAAGTCCCACCACCCGGGTCAGGACGCAGGAAGATCAGCTTGCTGCTGTACGGACTCCACATAGGCGTGGCGCCACTACCTAAATTTGTGAACTCGCTTCCATCGACGCGCATGACGACCAGATCTGGCACGCGACCCAATCCCTGGGTGGTATAGGCCAGCCACTCGCCATCCGGGCTCCATAGGGCAGGCGACCCCCATACGCCTGAACCACCTCCAATCGACTGATACTGGTGCACGAATTGGTGTGATTTTGATGGCAGATCGAATATCACCAGGGCTATCACCCATTCTCCACCACTAAAGGAACCACCCATCCACCAGGCTAGCTTGCTTCCATCCGGAGACCAGGAAGGTATGCCTAATTTGAAGTCTTCTGGCGGAATTAATCCAAACTCTGCAAAATTAAATGGGTCTTTGCCGGTGTCCAGATGATACAACCAGGCTGCATCGCCGGTAATGTATAAGATGGTGTTCCCATCCGGAGAAGGAGCCGGGCTCCAGAAAGAAGAGTTTTCATCCAGCACCTGGTATTCACTTCCATCCTGGTGAATAATGGAAGCCTGGCCGGAGCCCATCCCCCCCCATTCACCATCCACAGATTTGAAGACGATCACCCCCGGGTTGGCAGGCCACCACTGACCGCCCCCTTCCAGTCGATTGGTGTCAGCGGTGAGGTTCGTTTGCTCGCCGCTGATTAAATCCACAAGCCAGATATCATCATTCCGATCCAGGAGAACGCGGCCGCCATCAGGAGAGGGCTTGGCATCCCGCTCGGGATAAAGTCGTTGGGGAAAGCCGAGCGGATCGATGATCCATGTTTCATCGGCAGGGATGTCGGTATAGACCAACCCGGCGATGTCCTGGTATGGCCCAGCCTGCGAGCTCTGACCCGGAAGCGGCGGCAGCAGATCCTGGGCATACCAGTCGCAGATGTCAATACCACCCGTGGTATCCCCGGGGAGGACTGCAAATTCCAAGAGAGTGTGATCGGTGCATTCCGGGGTTAAGCCGCAGGCGACGGCCTGGGAGTACATGCCACCCAATGTTATTGACTCCCCTGCGCGGTATGCGAAGGCGACATAATCACCAGGCTCGAGCTCCAGGGAATAGCTGTCCTGATTTTCGGCGATCGACAGCTGGGAGAACTGATCCGTGTCCTGGTTAACAAAATAGGCCGTCAGGGCGGGTATGGCCTCACTCGGGTAGCATATCCTGCCCGTCACGACACCTTGATCGCTGATTGAGACCGGTGTTTGGGTGGGCGGAATGGGAGTTGGACTGGGCATTATTCCTGGCTCTGGTGTTTCTGTAATGAAGCCAACCTCCAGCGTGCCCCCAAGAGGAGCACATGCAGTGGTGATGAGAATGATGATTACGGCTGAGAATAACAACTTTTGGACCATTAACTTTAATCCTCTCATTATGGGTAAATGATTAACAAAATGCGAATATATTACCGCCAGGCGATGACTTGAGCTTCAGGGGGCAAGGGAGCCAGCTGGTGTTCGCCGCTGACCAGGTCGAAAATCCAGGTGCTGCTCTCCCCCCGGGTCTGATCAAACTTGAAGTAGGTCAGGATCTTTTTATCCTTTCCCCAGGGACCAAATACCGGGTTGCTGCTGCCGGTGCCCATGAAGATCTCCTGCCCCGGGTTGAGCAGATTCACCAACCAAACGCCGCTGCGCGCAGGGTCCTGATCAAAAACAGAAATGGCAAGCCATTCATCGTCATAGCTCCATACTGCAGGCGGTGGGGTGACATCCATTCCCAGAGATTGGAAGGGATGGATTAATCGAAATGTCTTATCAAACATATCGAAAATACCAAAACCCTGTGTGGCTTGTTCGTCAAAGAATCCGCTCACGAACCAGGCTAGTTTATCTCCGCCGGGAGACCAGGATGGGCTGGTAATGACTTGCCCTTTGGGGCTGTCCATTCCGTAATCCCGGGGATTGAATGTTTCAATACCGGTCTCCCAGTTATATAGGAAAGCTGTTTCTCCGGCTCCATAGGCGATCATCTGGCCATCAGAGGAAGCGTCAAAATTGCCTGCGTTGTGTTCATCATCGATGGTGCGTTGGTTGGTGCCATCCATTTCGATGATAAACAGCCCACCTGTATATCCGGGTCCGATCTCTTCGCCAGTGGGAAATGCAGTGAATAATATTTCTTCAGGCAATCCCACATCGAAATGGTAGCTGGATTCATGCAAATCGGGGGAATTGGTAAGCTGGTACCCCTCACCAGTAAACAAATCGATCGCCTGTAAATCATTATTTGCGGAGTAAACACCGAAAGAGCCAGAATAGGGAACTGCCAAATCTCCCCCACTCAAAATCAAATTTGAGCTGCCATTGGCTCCGATCCAATAGTAATCACCTGCGCTTGTTCTGTAAACCATGCTGACCAATGGAGCCAAGACGGCTCTCGGATCGGAGGGGATGGTTTCGGGGGCATACCAGTCACAGATATCGATGGCGCTTAATGTCTCTCCGGGTTTAACATCAAATTGGACCAGCGAATGATCGGAACAAGATGCGCCCAACCCGCACAAGACTGCATTTGAGTATGAGCCACCCAGCGATGAACCGCTGTTGAGGTAAGCATAGACGATATATTGTCCAGGAGTTAGATTATAGATATAGCTGCTTTGATTTTCAGCTATGGATAGTTCGGTTATTTGCTGACTGGACATTTCTTGAAAAAATAATGTCATTTCAGGAATGACTTCGCCGGGATAGCAAACCTTGCCGTTGATGGTTCCAACCGATTGCGCACCTTCAGTTTTTACATCTTCTAAAGGATTGAGTTCCTCCAGGATTGTGGGTTGAGGTACGACTTGTGCTTCTGGCTGCAGGCTGACTTCAAGGGTGCCTGGTAAGACAGCGCAAGCGGTCATGGCCACAAGCAGGGCTATAAAAAATATGCTGCGGGTAAGATTTGGTACGGTAAGAAAGTTCATCTTGAATTCCTTGCCCATCCGACCAGAGAGCTGATCTTCAGAGATTTGAGATAATTCAAGGATAACGGGTGCTTGTTACGATCCTTACATCACTTGATGGCGATACTGAAACTATTTGTTACTGTTTGGTAACCTCGCCAATCGGGAGTTTCATGGTGACCACTGTACCCTGTTGAATCCGGCTGCGAATGGACACCTGTCCCCCGTGGCGTTCGGTGATGGCTCGCACCAGGGCTAATCCCAAGCCGCTGCCAGGCACACCGCGCGCACTGCGCCCCCGGTAGAGCTCCTGCCAGACGAAAGGCACCTCTGCCTCTGGAATGCCAGGACCGGTGTCGGCAACCTCTATGATCACCATTTCCGCATCTTCGAAGGCGCGCACCTCGATCCGGGAACCCGGTCCAGAGAACTTGACCGCATTGCTCAGCAAATTAATCAAGGCGAGCAGCAGCAGATCTTCGTCGCCCTGGACCTCGGGCAGCGGCCAGGGAGCCTGGGGCAGGCTGAGGCTGATTGAACGCTCGTTCGCACCTGGATCTTCCTGGACGATGGCAACAGTTTCTTCGAGGACGGCAGTAAGATCCACCGGGGCGCGCTCGATCGGGCGGGTTTCTAATTCAGCCAGTTTGCGCAAATCGGCGACCAGGCGGCTAAGACGTTGAGTTTGGGTTTTGATGCTCTGGATCGCGGCTTCATTCCCGTCATCCTCGAGGTTTACCAAACCAGCCTGGATGGCGGTGAGCGGGTTTTTCAGTTCATGATCTAGACGTCGTAGAAACTGGCGACGTTCTTCAGCCGCGGTGGCTTGAAACTGAAGGAATTCCTGGTTGAACTGGCGGTCCTGCCAGATGAAAATCCCCCAAATGATAAAGAGCAGGATGGTGAGGGTAATACCGAGCAGAAGAGCCAGGGTACCAAGGTCGATGCGCAGATAAACAACAGAATTCTCGAGCCAGCCGCGCTCGAAGGTGAATTTTAACAATAATCCCAATATGCCTGGCAGGAGAAGTAAGAACCAGCTGCGTTTCATTTTGTGGTTTCTACTGGACTGATGAAGCGGTAGCCCAGGCTGGGGACAGTCTCAATATAAAGTGGATCGCCAGCATCATCAGCGAGGATGCGTCTGAGTTCGGCGATGCGGGTATCGACTGCCCGGGATCCAACCGGGTATTCCCATCCCCAGACGACATCCAGCAGCCGCTCGCGGCTGAGCAGCTCGTCGGGGTGGGTCATTAAGTATTCCAGCAGCAGAAGCGCTTTAGGAGTCAGGGTAAGTTCTTGATCTCCCAGGTATGCCCGGCGGGCCTGGCGGTCGAAACGTAAATCGCCGCTGATCAGCACCCAGGCGGCGCTCAACGGAGGACGACCAGGCCGGGCGCGGCGCAGAACGGCGCGCATGCGCGCCACCAGCTCGTGGGGATCAAAAGGCTTGTTGAGATAATCGTCAGCCCCCTCTTCCAGGGCCATAGCCCTCTCGCTGGCTTCACCAACCTGGGTCAGCAAGATCACGGGAGTCCAATCATCCGCCTGGCGCAGCTGGCGCAGTACTTCGCGTCCATCCACCTTGGGCATGAGCACATCCAGGACGATCAAATCCGGAGAGCGGAGCTCTACCTGTCGTAAAGCTTCTTCCCCATCACCGGCCGTCGAGGTCTCGAATCCGGATCGATTCAGGTAGGCAGACAGGTTTGAAGTGATGTCCTGCTCGTCATCAACTAATAGAATGTGGTGTTTCTTTTCCATATCCACGCCTCTCTTATGCGGGGCTTTTCATCAAGAACCCTGGTTTACAGGAAAATGGGGATCGTGCTGCACCAGTATAGTATATCGAATCTTGTAAAGATAGATCAGAGACCTGGTTTGGGATTGAAGTAGTGTGCCACGCAGAAACTGCGCTGCGCGACCAGAGCTGGACACCTCAAAGTCCTACAGCAAATCCTCCGGCCGGACAGGTAGATGACGGATGCGTTTGCCGGTAGCTGCGAAGATAGCATTCAATACAGCCGGTGCGGCGGGGGGGACGCCCATCTCACCGACACCGGTCGGTTGCCTGTCCCTGGATACGAGATGAACCTCCACCTGGGGCATTTCATGCAGCTGCAAAAGAGGATAGTCGTCGAAGTTGCTTTGGACGACGGCGCCATTCTCGATGTCAATGGCTCCTTTCAAGGCTGCCGTCAATCCCCACACAATACCCCCTTCCATCTGAGCTATTACCATGTCTGGATTGACGACCAATCCGCAATCAATGGCGCAAACCACGCGCTGCACCTGCACCGATCCATCTGCTGATACAGAAACTTCCGCAACTTGCGCTACCGGGGTCACATTCCAGGTGGACCAGCAGGCGATCCCGCGTCCCCAACCTGGTGGCAAAGGATCTCCCCAACTCCCGTTACGAGCGGCAACTTCCAGAACACTGTGCAGTGAGCTGGGCAAGAGCTCAATGCGTAAATCGTAAGGATCTCGTCCGAGGGCGAAAGCCATCTCATCCAGGAAGCATTCCCGGACGAAGGCATCGGTAAAGTTGGTGACCGATCGCCAGGCATAGGTCAAATCATCCCAACTTTGGAAAGTCTGCGAGCTGATGCGGGGTAAACCCAATTCCCCTAGATTTACGCTGGCATGGTGCACACTGAGGGGGTGAAAAAAACCATGCTGGGTGTCCTGTTCGCGAGTCCACAAGAGCTTGACCGGCGCGCCTGCCTGCGAGGAAATCTGCACCGCCTGTTCAACATAGTCCACCTGCAGTCGTCGGCCAAAGCCTCCACCAACCCGGGGTATATGGAATTGAATGTTTGCCCTTGGAAGCCCGGTGAGGTAGCTGATGCGCGACAAGGCCTGGCCTGGATTCTGAGTCGGCGCCCAGACCTCGCAGCGGCTGCTGGTTACATCGGCGACGCAATTCATGGGTTCAAGGGGAGCATGGGTATAAAAAGGTACTTCATACACGGCTTCAAGAATTTGTGAATCCTCAGCTGCAGATGTGTCCGGGAATGTCTCCAGGCTGCCCAAAAATTCTTCCCTCACGGATGAGCTGCTGAGAAGAGCATTGTCGCCTGGCTCCCAGGTCACTTCTAATGCGCGCTGTCCCTGGAGGGCAGCCCAGGTATTCTCTGCAACGACCGCTACGCCGCTGTCGATCGCAAACACCTGGCGTACGCCAGGAACTTCTAAAGCCATGCTGGCAACAAATCCTGCTACCCTTCCACGCAGTACCGGAGGAAATGCTAAAGCAGCATACAGCATGCCTGGCAGGGTGATGTCAGAGCCATAAATCGTGCTGCCATCCACCATTGCCTGGGAGTCCAGATCAGCGACCGGAGTGCCGATGATTTGATAGTTTTCAGCATCTTTGGTCTCGGCGTAGCTGACGACATCGGATACAGGTATTTCAGCAGCAGTCTCAACCAGTTCAGCGTAGGTGAACCAATTTCCTGTCTCTTCATGGATCACCTGACCGCTCTCGGTGCTACAAGATTCATAGGGTACATCCCATAATCTGGCAGCTGCGGTGACCAGTGTAGCGCGAGCAATTGATGCGGTTTTACTCAGACGAGTGAAATAGGAACTTATGCTGTCGCTGCCGCCGGTGCGCAGATCGCCATTAGCCGGGTCCAGGGAGCTGTGTACGATCTGAACTTGATCGAGCGGCTGATCCATCTCCTCCGCGATAATCATGGCCAGCGAGGTGAGGGTTCCCTGTCCTAATTCTGTGCGGGGGATGTAGCCGGTAACCATGCCGCGGCCGTCGACCTGGATAAAGATGCCAGCTTCAAAGGTGGCCTCAGGATTAGGAGTGGGTCGAGGTGTCTCGGTTGGTTCGGCAGTGGGTTCATCTGTAGCGGTAGGAGAGGTTGCGACCGTAGGTGTGAGGGTTGGAGAATCACCGCAGCCGGAAAGGTAAATGCCGACCAGCAAACCTGCGCCGCCAGTGGCGAATGATTTGAGAAACTCGCGCCGGTTGAGATCTTTGCTTGCGCTCATAATCCGCCTCCGTTGCCCGCGGCGCGGTGGATGGCTTTGCGAATCCTCTGGTAAGTTCCGCAGCGGCATAAGACGCCTGACATGGCGGCATCTATCTGCGCGTCGTTGGGTAGCGGATTATTGGCGAGCATGGCCGCGGCAGTCATGATCTGACCCGGCTGGCAGTAACCGCATTGAGGCACCTTTTCAGCAAGCCAGGCCTGCTGCAGGGGATGGTCGCCATCGACCGACAATCCTTCGATGGTGGTGATGGTTTTTGCGGATACCGCGGATACTGGGATTTGACAGGAACGGACCGCTTCACCATCCAGGTGCACGGTGCAGGAGCCGCACAAACCCTGCCCGCAGCCGAACTTGGTGCCGGTTAATCCCAGCGTATCACGCAGCACCCAGAGCAAGGGCGTAGTGGGGCTGACGTCAACCTGGTGGCTTTCTCCATTCACGATCAATGTT
>JALHTN010000500.1 GCA_022865865.1 Anaerolineales bacterium | reverse complement strand
CGCTCTGCAGCTTATGCTGCTCGCTGGGTGGCGAAAAATGTCGTCGCTGCCGGTTTAGCTGACCGCTGCGAGATCCAGGTTGCATATGCCATTGGTGTCTCTCATCCCCTGAGCATTAACGTCGAGACCTTTGGAACCGGTCGCATACCTTCAGCCCAGATCGCGGACCTGGTCGACGCCCATTTTGATCTGCGCCCTGGCGCAATAATCCGGGACTTGCAGCTGCGTCGACCTATCTACCAGCAGATCGCGGCTTATGGCCACTTCGGTCGAGACGATTTGGATTTGACATGGGAACGCACCGATAAAGCCGAAGAACTGCGTATTGCTGCTGGTTTGGGTGAAGAAGCATCTCTGGCAGCTTGACTAACGAACTGACCTTAAAAGAAAGCAGGACGCCCGATAACAATGATTATCAGCGTCCTGTTTTTTTTATATCCAACCCATCTAATTTAGTATGGGCGTTCCAAGCCATGCGCAGCCAGCAGCTGCGTATTCTCCATTAGATCGCTGGTTTGACCATCTGCAACGAGTCTTCCCTCGTCAAGGATCACCATGCGGGGGAAAAGATCTTCGACGAAGGGCATATCATGTGTGGACACAAGCATTGTCAGTGGCAGATCACGCAGAAGATTGATCAAAGACCGCCTGGCGCGCGGGTCGAGACCCGCGGTTGGTTCATCCAAGATCAACACTTCTGGTTCCATGGAGAGCACAGTTGCAATAGCAATGCGCTTCTTCTCACCCATGCTGAGATGGTGGGATACTCGTTGGGCGTAACCACTCATCGCTACCGCTGCCAATGACTTTTCGACTCGTTCCTGGATCATCTCGGCTGGTAACCCCTGGTATAAAGGTCCATAAGCCACATCATCAAATACACGCGGTGAAAAAAGCTGATCATCGGGGGATTGGAAGACCATACCGACCATGGCTCGAACACGCCCTAAGGTCTCTTTACTTACCTCCAAACCGCACACCCGCACGCTGCCGGACCCTGTCAGGATTCCATTCAGGTGAAGGATTAGTGTTGATTTCCCAGCCCCGTTGGGACCTACCAGGGCAACTTTCTCACCCGGCTGGATCAGCAAAGATATCTCACTTAACGCTGTGTGCCCATCCGGATATGAATAAGTTAACTGCTCAATCTCTATAGAATGATGCATCTCTTCAGGTACCCATTAAGAGGGAGAGGATCAGAACCAGGCACAATATCCCCCCACCAAAACCCAGTACGATCCAGTTGTAGGTTTTCATCTCGGCTTGAGGCAGGGTGCGGATTTCGCCATCATAACCGCGCGCGAGCATCGCGACGTAAATAAGTTCGCTCCTCTCCAGGGAACGCATGAATAAATTCCCAGCTAAACCTCCTGCGGTTTGTGCACGCCAGACTAAGGTGCCGCCGGTTCGCAAACCAGCGATATCGGAAACTCCGCTGCGAGCTGCCCGAGCTCGTAATAACCGTAAAGCCTCATCTGCGAACACAAATAAATAGCGCCACATCAATCCAAAAATTGCCACTAATAAACGCGGTATCCGCATCGCACGCATGGCCACTAGAATATCTGGGAATGGGGTTGTCGTGGTCAGCAATATAGCCATTTGAATTGAAATCCAGGATTTCATCGCAATACTGATAAAGCGCTCTACTCCCGCAATGCTGGCGGAAATTTCCCAAGCGCCCAATGAGAATGAGAACAATGACATACCTGG
>JALHTN010000499.1 GCA_022865865.1 Anaerolineales bacterium | reverse complement strand
TTAGAGAAGTATCGTCAACGTTTAGTGGTGGAAATACCAGTATCCATACCAGATGTTATCGCCGATCCACGTCGAATCGAACAAGTGCTGGTCAATCTGTTATCCAATGCCAGCAAGTATGGCCCAACAGAAGCGAAAATCAAGATTTTCGTTGAGAAGGACCAAGATTTCGTTAGGGTGCATGTGGCTGATAGAGGTCATGGCATCCCAAGGGATCAACGGAAACAAGTATTTTTTCGTTTCACTCGTCCAGGGCCAGCCACCGATATCGCTAAAGTAGGAGCACGGCTGGGACTCTCCGTTGTCAAAGCTGTTGTTGAAGCCCATGGCGGTAAAGTTGGTGTGGATGATCATCCCAATGGTGGGGCTATATTTTGGTTCACTTTGCCGGTGGCAACAGGCTCATGAAAGCTCTGATCGTTGATGACGACCGTGTTTTAGCGGATGTAATAGCCTTTACCCTAAGAAGGGAGGGTTTTGAAGTGATCCAAGCTTTCGATGGGACCGCAGCACTGAAACGTTGGACTCAAGATCAACCTGACATCGTCGTTTTGGATGTCAATCTACCTGCGATGAGTGGATTTGAGGTTTGTCGTCAAATCCGTGAGAAGGCCAATACACCCATCGTCCTCCTCACGGTTCGGGGGGAGGAAGAGGATATTGTCCAAGGTCTCAATATTGGCGCCGACGATTACATTGTAAAGCCATTCAGCCCTAGACAATTAGTCGCGCGCATAAGAGCCGTGCTTCGGCGTGCTGGGCAGATTTCTATATCCAATGTTCTCCAGGTTGGAAACTTGAAATTCATTCCCAACCAAAGAAAAGTGATCCTCGGTGAAAGTGAGCCTATTTTGCTGACATACTTAGAGAACCGCCTGCTCGATTACTTAATGGTGAACTCCGGGCGGGTGTTGGAAACGGAATCGATTATCGATCATATCTGGGGTCCGAGTAGCGCTGACAGGGATATGTTGCGTCAATTGATTCGACGTTTGCGTATAAAGATAGAGGCCGATCCTGCCAATCCGTTTTATATAAGGACTGTGCCCGGCCTGGGGTATGGATTTATTGAAGACACTGAAACAGAATAATTAACGCTTCCAGTTCCAGAAAAACAACGTATAGGTGTTTTGGTAGTTATATGACCACTAAAACACCTTTTTCTTTTGTCACAGAATTATCACAACCTTATTACGAAGTTTGTCATCACGATTTGGTAAATTCGAATTAATAAGTATTCCTGTCTTTGGATAAGTACTATGTGTTTTAGCTAGCAAACTGAAATAGATTGTAATTAAGGATGAATCAAATGAGCTCCAAAGATTCAATGTTTGACTCAATAGAGCCAAAGTCAGCACTGGAGAATAAATATATTTTGGAATATATAAGCAGCAGGGATTACTGTTTTAGAGATTTACAAGAGTTAACCAGGGAGGATGCTCAGCGTCTGATGAGAGAAGCTTATTTTTTCGCCTCTTTAAAACTCGCAGAAGTAGAATCGAGAGCACAGTTTCTACGAAAAATTGATATCGCTAAGTAGTTCTCCAAGATCATATTTATCTGAGTTGCTCCTGATGTCATTCTGTGAAAAAACAAGTTCAATATTATCTGGAATTGAACAGACTAGAACCTAACCTTCAGTTAGCTAGACTGCTGCCTCCTGATCTGGCTCTTCGTTACCATGCCCTTCCGGTGGCGAAGGATGGCGAGCGTATAACGGTAGCAATGGCTGACCCTAACGATATAAAAGCTCGAGAGGCAGTTTTGACTACCCTAGGAAAAGCAACGTGCATAGTTCAGGCCGACGTAAATGCCATTGATGGGTTATTGGAAGATCTTTGGCATGAGAATATAAACCATACCCTCAATTTCCTGACCTGGCTGCCTTCAGACTCATTGGGTGCAGTCGTAAAAACCTATGCCCAGAATTTGTCTGCCCTGTTAGGAGCTAGTCTCAGCCACTTCGAAACCTCAAAGACAGGTAGAGGTGCTTACAGATCTCTGGTCGAAGAAACAAAGCTTGTCAGAGCTGATATGGTGATTTTTCGAGCACCTTGCCAATCATTGCTCAAGCGATTGGTCAGAGGTTCAGACGAATATATGATGACAGAATTACTGCCTGTATCATCGCTGCTAGTTTACGGATTTCGCTGGCCAATAAAGAATATCCTTCTAGTAATTCGAAATGAAGAGTCGGATGAAACACCATTAAATTGGACATTAAATTTGGCCAAAGCGAGTGACGCATTTGTAACTGTCTTGCCAATTACCATTCCTGTACCGGGGATTTATGCCCATATCCAACCCGATGTCCCCACATTGCTGACTACTGATTGTCCTTTGGGACGCAAAATGCGTTGGGTGGCACATCGGTTAGCAGATTGGGAAATTGAAGGTTCTTTGCGGTTACGCAATGAGTCACCAAACGATCAAATTCGCTGCGAGGTGATCGAAGGGGACCACGATGTGATCGTGATTGCAGCGGAACCACAAAACCGGTTGAGAGGCTGGATACATGGGGAATTGGTAAAACCATTGTTGAGCTGGGCAGATAGGCCAGTGTTAGTCGCCAACCCATATATTTATAAATGACAAGAATGATATAGGCAGCCTCCAATTCGACCGATGGACTGAATTAGGCTTTCAAATTAAATTGTTGAGAGAAGTAATTTATGAAAACAAAAGCCCCGAGAACAATTCTGGCGATTCTAATATTCCCAATATTGATTATCACCAGCTGCAATCAGTCGAACCCTCCTTCTCAAAGCGAGACCGGTTACAAAGGAACAATCACAATTTCTGGAGCCTGGGCACTCTACCCCATGATGATCCGCTGGAGCGAGGAATATTCACAACTATATCCTGATGTCATGTTCGACATCTCAGCTGGAGGAGCAGGAAAGGGGATGGCTGATGCTTTGGCTGGGGCGGTAGACATCGGCATGGTTTCCCGGGAGATCTTCCCTGAGGAGATCGAGAGAGGGGCTTTCTGGGTATCAGTTACCAAGGACGCAGTCTTTCCCACCATCAATGAAAACAATCCAGTATGGGAGGATCTTTACCAGAAAGGCGCAACCCGTGAAAATTTTACCAGGATATTTATTACGGGCGATATTACGACCTGGGGACAAGTAGTGGGGCGTTACGATGTGACTGATCCTATCCATGTTTTCACCCGATCCGATGCATGCGGTGCCGCGGCAACCTGGGCTCTTTACCTGGGTGCGGCGCAGGAGGATCTTTTGGGCGTGGGAGTGTATGGAGACCCAGGTCTCTTGGATGCAGTGATCAAAGATCCCATGGGTATTGGCTATAACAATTTAAACTACATCTTTGACATGGACACCGGAATACCCGTGAATGGGGCGCGAGTCTTCCCCATTGACACCAACAACAACGGTAAGGCTGACCCAAACGAGATTTTCGACACCAAGGAGATGGCAATTAACGCGGTCGCCACAGGGCATTACCCCTCACCACCAACCCGTAACCTCAATCTAGTCACCCAGGGTAAACCGTCGGGATTGGTGAAAACTTTTATCACGTGGGTGCTGACCGATGGTCAGAATTATGTTGATGAGGCAGGATATATCGCCTTGCCGACAGACAAGCTGGAAGAAGAATTGATGAAACTGGACTGAGATGGCGACGAATACTATGGGTGAAAGTATAGCAGCCGTTATTCAAAGAAAGCGTAGGATCAAGGACCGGCTGGCAGAAAGGGTGATGGGTTTGCTGACCATTACAGCAATTATGCTGGTACCGTTGATCATTGCAGCCCTGTTCTTACGCGCCTGGCCCATCCTGGCCGCCAAACCCTTAGGGGAATTGCTCTTCTCTACAACCTGGCGTCCTATGAAAAATGCCTTCGGTTTCTACCCTTTTATCATGGGAACCTTATGGGTAACAGGTTTGGCAATGATCATTTCCGTCCCCCCCTCCTTGTTGACTGCAATATATATGGCAGAATATGCTCCAGCCCGAACCCGATCACTGGCCAAAACATTCATCGATATTCTGGCGGGTATCCCTTCCGTAGTCTATGGAGTATGGGGCGTATTGACGATTGTGCCTCTTGTTAGGCACCACCTTGCTCCCACTCTTGATCATTGGTTAGGCTTTATCCCATTATTCCGCAACGACAACCCCACTGGCTACGGCTTGTTAGCTGGGGGACTAGTTCTGGCAGTCATGGTCTTTCCAATCATCATCTCTTTGGCTGAGGAGGTGATTAGCGCCGTACCGCAAGGCTTGCGAGAAGCCTCGTTAACCCTGGGTGCTACTCGCTGGCAAACAATTAGACGCGTGGTGATGCGGCGAGCATGGTCAGGAGTGATTGCTGCCGTAACGCTGGGATTTTCCCGAGCATTTGGTGAGACTATGGCCGTTATGATGGTCGTTGGAAATGTCCCCCAGGTTCCCCGTTCTATTTTTGACCCAGCTTACCCTCTGACCGCCCTCATTGCCAATAACTATGGAGAAATGATGTCCATCCCTTTGTATGACTCGGCGTTGCTGGCCGGGGCATTGATTCTACTGCTAATCATTCTCGTTTTCAACATCACTTCACGGTTGGTGCTCGTCCGGCTAATCCGCCGAGAATAGGAGAAACCGGTTGAAGAATTTTACTCCGAAAATCGAAGAAGGTTTTTATAAGGTTTTGATGGTCGCTTCGACTGCGTTTGTCCTGAGCATCTTAGCTCTGATTTTAGCTACCGTGGTCTGGCGAGGGTTGCCAGCCCTGAATTTGGCCATGTTAACTCAGATTCCCAAGGGGGGATATTACCTGGGCAAGGAGGGCGGCATTCTCAACGCGATTGTTGGATCTCTCTGTCTGGCAGGAGGCGCAACGGTGCTCGCCTTGGTCCTGAGCTTGCCCATTGCCATCTACTTGCAGCTCTATGCATCCCGCACCCGCCAGGCCGAATTGGCACGTTTAGCCCTGGACGTATTGTGGGGTGTACCAAGCATTGTCTACGGCGCATTTGGTTTCATTATTTTGCTCTGGCTAGGAATGCGGGCTTCCCTGCTGGGCGGTATTATCGCTTTAGCCTTGCTGGAACTGCCTATTATGGTCAGGGGTATGGACGAAGCCATCGCAATGGTTCCACCCGCATTGAAAGAGACTTCTTATGCCCTGGGTGCCACCCGGTACGAAACAGCCATTAAAGTCATGGTGCGCCAAACTGCTCCAGGACTGCTGACAGCGGTATTGTTGGCTTTTGGGCGCGGTATCGGTGACTCTGCTTCGGTACTATTCACGGCCGGTTACACCGATCGCTTGCCCAATTCTCTTTTCAGACCCGCTGCCTCGCTACCTTTAGCCGTCTTCTTCCAGCTTAATACCCCCTATCTAGCTGTGCAGGAACGCGCCTACGCCTCAGCTCTGGTCCTTACCTTTATCATCCTGACTCTCAGCCTGATTGCGCGGCGGCTGACCGGGCGATTGACAGCGAATATCATCCGCTAAGAAATGAAAGAAGTTTTGACACCGCATATTAAGATCCAAGATCTAAACGTCTGGTACAGCAATGACCAGGCTCTAAAAAACGTTTCAGCTGATATCCCAGCCCGAGAGATAACTGCTGTCAT
>JALHTN010000498.1 GCA_022865865.1 Anaerolineales bacterium | reverse complement strand
AGAGATAGATAATCCATTATGCGCTCTAATTGCAGAGGTTTGTGGAAAGATAGCCATGATTTACTCAAGAAACCCCACCGTCATGCGGTGTGTACCTATTCACCCAACGTCTGGAATGAACGGGGTTAGATTATAGCCATACAATGATTCAAACGGGCTTATAAGCACTATCTGAATTGATACGTGCAGCTATCAAAATTGAGATGCGATTTTCGGTTTGATTCAGTGCATGAATCAGGCCAAATCTTTGACCAGATACAAATCCCCGCGTTCAAATCCCCGCTTGAGATAATACTGTCTCGTACCCACAGCTGCGATCACCGCTAATCGATGGTAGCCTTTATCCTTAGCGATCCTTTCGGCTTCCTCTAAAAGTGAAGTCCCCAAACCAGCATGCTGAGCTATGCCACTTTGCTTTTCACCAACTTCCAGAGATTGACCATAAACATGCACTTCGCGGATAATTGCCGCCTGATTTAGATCGCCCATCCCGGATTTAATAGCCTTATCCCCAGGGAGTGAAAGCCTCAAAAACCCAACCAGCTTGTCGTCTTCAGTATCGTATGAGATGAAATGTTCTTCAACCTGTCCGGCAGAGTAGATGAGGTCATTATGCTTAAGATCACCTGTGCTGATGCTCTGTTTTCTAACTTCACGACAGCGTACACATTGGCAGCGGGTACCTCGCTTTTTCATCTCTTTCTGGATATCTTGACGTAAACTGGTGCGTTTGTTTCCTTCCACCACATTTGTAGAAGGAATATCACGGATCACACGATTTACCCGACAGTAGCGTGGGATGGTGGTTTTTAAATCGGAAATTAGATCAATCAACTCATTGGTTGAGTAAGGATGAAACTCCCCGCGCTGCCAGTATTCGTAAAGTTCGGCGCTAGCCAGTAGTTGGTTAGGATAAATCTTGAGCTCATCCGGACATAGATCAACCCACAAGCCCTTGAAATCTTCATGATCAGAAGATAGCGTCGCCCCAAACAGGTTTGGCATCCAGTGCAGTACGATCTTAAATCCTGCGGCTCTCAGCAAAGCTACCGCATTCTTTGTATCTTCGACTGTATGTCCTCGTTTGTTCAGCTTGAGGATGCGGTTGTCAAGACTCTGGGCACCCAGCTGTACTTTTGTCACCCCCAAATACCGCAGCCAGGCCAGTTCTTCGATGTTAATATGATCGGGACGTGTCTCGATTACCAATCCTACGCTGCGGTGTCCCGCAGTTTCATTGATCACCTGTGCTTCTTCAAGGATTCCTGACTCAACTCCATTTAGAGCATCGAAACAGCGCAGGATAAACCATTCCTGGTAATCTTTGCGGTATGCACTCCAGGTCCCACCCAGGATGAGCAGTTCTACTTTATCCGTTGGGTGACCAACAGCTTGCAGAGCCTCCAGCCGGGCACTCACCTGATCATAGGGGTCAAATTTATGATGAAGCCCCCGCATGGCTCCTGGCTCATCTGGCAGGTAGCTCTTCGGCATGCGGACATCGGTCGGGCAGAAGATGCACTCTCCTGGGCATGGGTATGGCTTTGTGAGAACGGTGACAACTGTGACGCCAGATAAAGACCGCACTGGTTTCATCCGAATGCGAGCCAACAGTTCTGGATCAGAATTCCATTCTCCACTTTCGACAAGCTGAGTGTAAGCCGCAACCAGAACATTCTTTCCCAAGTAACCTTCCCCACCCGGCAAAGGATTTTCGCGCACAGATTCTTCTACCGAATTGCCTGAACGGACCTGCTCCAGGATGCGTTCTGCCAGAGCAATTTTCTCTGGAGAATAGTTTTTTGTCTGCACCAAATCTTGGTCAACCATTTTCTATTCCTGACAGTTCAACAACAAAATTATCAATTTGATCAATTTTGGTCCAGCCTGCCTTTATAATATACCTGTGGATGAGAATATAAGGGGCATGCTAATTGATCTCAATCGTACATTCTACCAGACCTTTTCCCAACAATTTTCTGCCACACGCCAGCGGCTGCAGCCGGGGGTGCAGAGTATATTTGACCACATTACAGGTCAAGAGGATATCTTAGAACTGGGTTGCGGTAACGGCCAATTGGCTAGTGAAATATTCAGTAGAGGTCACCAGGGTCTGTACACCGGGCTGGATTCAAATACCGATTTCTTGAGAATAGCTCGGGAAAATCTCCCTGGGGGAGAGCGTATTGCATTGGTACAGGGAGATCTCTCCTCAACCGACTGGGATGCAAACCTTCCGGTGGACAAATATGACCTCATCCTTGCGTTTGCGGTTTTGCACCATATGCCCAGTTTAGTTCTTCGAAAGCAAATCCTCAAAAAAATCAGAAAACTTACTGCTCCAGGTGGTCGCTTTATGCATTCAGAGTGGCAGTTCTTGAATAGCCCTCGGCTCAGGAGCAGGATTCAACCCTGGGAGCAAATTGGGATAACTTCAGAGCAAGTAGAAGATGGGGATTATCTAATTGATTGGCGCTCTGGTGGGCACGGGCTGCGGTATGTACATGTCCATGACTCGACCGAGCTCGAATCTATCGCTGCAGATACTGGTTATAAGATATTGGATAGTTTTAATTCAGACGGCGAGGGGGGGAATCAAGCAATTTACCAGATTTGGAAAAGAGTATAATAACGCCAGCTGGTCCATTTCTCTAAGACGGAGCCGCCCCCGAGCAGCCATGCAAATCCTAATTATCTCTGATATCCACTCCAATCTATCTGCCCTTGAGGCAGTGTTGGTGGATGCTGGTCAGGTGGATGCCGTCTGGTGTCTGGGAGATCTTGTTGGGTATGGCCCTGATCCCAACCAATGCATCCAGCGTATCCAACAGCTTCCGGGTTTGGTTTGCCTGCTTGGTAATCATGATGCAGCAGTATCTGGAATAATCGAGATCGCATCATTTAACGCCGAAGCTCGCATGGGAGTGCTCTGGACTCAAAGTGTGATCGAGCCGCGGTATGTGGAATTTCTGAACGGGTTAACTTCCCATACCGTCATTGATTCAGTCTACCTGGCACATGGCAGCCCCCGTCAGCCCATTTGGGAATATGTTCTTGACACACACACAGCATTACTCAATTTCAATCATTTTGATACCCCCTACTGCTT
>JALHTN010000497.1 GCA_022865865.1 Anaerolineales bacterium | reverse complement strand
TTGTGAGGGGGCGAATCAGGATGCGAATAAGGGCAGACTGTCATGCAGATACCGCAATCTGTACCGATCACGTTCCAGTACAGGAAACAGCTCTCGGGATTGATACGCCAGCGAAGAGCCCCATCCACCTCCTGGCGATCTTCGAAGGAGATCGACTTGGAGGGGCAGTTTTCAGCACATTTTTTGCAAACGGAGCAGAAATCTATCACAGACATGTCAGGGACCCTTTCGTCCACAAGCAGCTCTAAATCGGTCGTTACTGCTCCCAGCCTGACTCGTGGACCTTGCCTGGGGGTCATCAACAAACTCATGCGGCCGATCTCTCCCAGACCAGCATCGCGCGCCACCAGAGGTGCGATCACCCGGTAATTGCCATCGATATGGGCTCGTGCCCTGTAGCCCATCTGGCGAATGGCAGCAGCTAACTGCACCGCCACGCGCCCCGCCTCCACATATTCTTTGGCTGTTTCCATCGCTCCCGGCGGCTTTGGATTGGCAGCTACCATTGCGTGGTCCATCTCAACCGTGAATGCAATCGCAAATTCGTGATCAACAGGAATTTCGGCTCCATAGATACCTGGTCCCCGTCCAATGTGCGAATAAACATGGTATGGATGCAGCTCGGTAATTCCAACATCCAGGGCACCATAAAATCCAGCCAAACCCTTGATATAGCCAGTCATCTCATTAATGGGTAGGGTTATTTTCCTCTCAGCTGGTTTTCCTGCCACCATCTCCCCCATCACTTCCGTCAGCGTGAAACTGGCTTCCGGCGAGGCGAACAAAAATTCATTTGCCAGCTTGGCATCTGGCGAGAGCAACCCTGGTTTCGAGCGGGTATTATCATCAATCTTTTGATTTTCCGGTCGCATTTCATAATAAGCCTGGTAATTCGGGCTTCCGGGATTAAGACGAGCCCGGGCGAACATAACGTCTCGTTCATCGAAGCGTTTACCGGGGATATCATTTCCCTTTTGAATTCTTCCAATCGGCAACACGGATAGTAACAATATTACAAACAAACCAATCCCTAACAGGAGCAGCATAAGAGCTTTGAGATCACCGCTGAGCATTGTCATCAAGATGAATATACCTGTCCCTGCGACAGTAATCAGAGCGCTGATCCACATAGCCCTTTTTTCTTTTTCCAAATATGAGGTAACTGAAAATATGCAGAAAACAACAAATATCACCAGGGCGAACGTGTAAAAAACGAGATCCATTTTCTCTCCCAATAAGTACAGACCGCTCAACACTTCTTTTTAACTCGAGGCTTCGGTCAGCGTCTGGTAGATACGCTCCAGCCCCTCGTTTACGTAATCCTCAGCTAAACCGTAGCTGATCCGCAGGTGCTGGTCCAGACCGAAATGATCACCAGGCACAACCAGTGTGCTCTGCTCCTCGATCAAACGTTTTACGAGTTCGCTCGAGTTGACACTGCGGTTGTACCGCACAAACGCGATTGCAGCAGCCTGGGGGGGCACAAAGCTGAAAAGATCGCTGCGTTCCTGGCACCACCTCGCAAAATTATCGTACCCCCTGCGTACATAATCTCGAGTGCGGCTTATGATGCGCGGCTGGACTGCGGAAGATAATGCATAAGCGGCCAATGTGTTTCCCAGCATCGTAGCACTGATGGTCACATAATCCTGGCGGGCCCAGATTTCATCCGCCATATTTCCAGGCGCGACTGCCCACCCAATCCTCAACCCGGGCAGCGCATAAGCTTTCGACAGGCTGCCGATCGCAAAAACCCGCTCATAATCCCCCCACATCGAAGGGGTAATTTCATCACCAGAATGTTCTGCACCTGCATACACCTCGTCTGCCAGGATCCATGCTCCCACCCGATCGGCTGCAGCAACGATCGCTTCACGTTCTTCAGCTGACAAAATATGACCGGTGGGATTGTTGGGATTGCAAATGGCGATCATGCGGGTTTTATCAGAGATGGATCGGTTAAGGTCATCGATATCCACACTCCAGCCAAGTTCTTCCTTCAAGGAAAATGTTTTTACATTTAACTGCAGGTTCTTCGCCGCTCCCCATATTTGCATATAGTTGGGCAGCATAACAAGCAGCTCATCGCCCGGATCCATGATGGTCAACAACGTGGTGAAGTTTGCTTGAGCCGCGCCGGTGGTCACAACCACCTGTTCAGCTTTTGCCCTCGGATATAAACGGGCAATTTGTTCACGCAGTTCAATTAATCCATTGGTTTGCGGATAATTCAGTTCGGTGGAAAGGAATTGCTCGATCAATTGCTCATCCCCGGCGAAAAGTTCCAGGGTTGTCATGGAGTGCACTCCGCTCTCCGAAAGATTATATTCAACCTGGTTTTCCCAGATCGACATCTCGCGTTCCAGCATGAAGGGATGGAAATTCTCTCTCATTATTTAAGCCTCCTGTCGTCGCTCCTAGATGATTTTAAACCTTGAAATTCGCTCTGCAATCTCATTGCAATATTCACTGAAGAACATACACCGGGTTAAGCCATTGGCAACCACGGCATCAGATGGAATATCCCAATCCCCTGGATTGCGCTTCACGGTAGG
>JALHTN010000496.1 GCA_022865865.1 Anaerolineales bacterium | reverse complement strand
TTGAACGATGAAACTGGCAACATTGTGTTATCTCAAGATGGATGGCAAGACTCTGATGATTCACCGCATTAAGAAAGCGAATGACATGCACCAGGGGAAATGGAATGGATTGGGCGGCAAACTTGATCCTGGTGAAACTCCCGAGGAATGTGCCATCCGCGAGGTGCGCGAAGAATCTGGCCTGACCATCGTTGATCCGCTTTGGAAGGGATTGCTCACATTCCCGAAATTTGCTAAAAATGAAGATTGGTATGCATTTGTTTATGTATCCAGGAAGTTCAGGGGTCAATTGATCGATTCAAGCGAGGGGATCTTAGAATGGATCGATGATCAGCGATTACCCCAGCTTGATCTGTGGGCAGGGGATTTAATATTCTTACCCTGGTTGGAGCAACCCGGATTCTTCTCGGGAAAATTTCTTTACCAGGAAGGGCAATTGATGGAATACAGCACTGTATTTTATGATAGCCCTCTGAAAAATATAACCACCACACCAGCAGCAAGAAAAACCTGATGAGCGCAAAAGAGAAGGTCTATGAACTTAAAGCTGCCAGAGCCATGGCCTTGAATGCCCAGCAGCTGATTGAACCATACCAGCAAGATAGAGAACCCGCAAATCAGCAGGTTATTTATCAAACTGTACAAAGCCTGGGTTGTGTGCAGATCGATACTTTACATGTCGTGGCGCGCAGCCAATACCTGGTTCTTTGGAGCCGGTTGGGGAGTTATGATGCGGCTGATTTTGACCGTCTTATTTACCAACCGGATCAGAGACTCTTGTTTGAAGGTTGGCAGCACGCAGCCTGCTTCATCCCCCTGGTGAATTACCGTTATCAGCTGCCTCGCATGCAGTCTGTGCAGCAAAAACATTTGGAATCGAGCAAATGGCTAGCAGATCCTGCGAACCAAGAGCTGTGCCGGTCCGTTCATGAACGAATCAGAGATGAGGGCCCATTACGAGCCCGAGATTTTGAATACCATGGTCCCAAGAGAAGCGGTTGGTGGGATTGGAAACCTGCAAAGAATGCGTTGGAGCACCTGAATGCCTGGGGAGATCTAATGATCACGGATCGGGTCAATTTCCAGCGGGTATATGATTTGCGCCAGCGGGTACTCCCGGAATGGGTTGAGGTTGATGAACCGACCCAGGAAGAACGTGATCGCTACTGGTTAGAACAAGGTGTTCGGGCGCTGGGGATTTGCCAGCCGCTTCAGGCGGCGGATTATTCTTATCGTAAGCGGAATGGAGTGAGAGGTTATATCCGAGATATGCTGAATGAGGGGATATTTATTGAGGTAAAAGTGCGAGTTTTCAACGGCAGTATTGAACCTTTCATCGTTCACCGCGAGCAGCAGCACCTGCTGGATGAAGCAGCTGCTGGAGATATCCTGCCCCGGCGCACAACCTTCTTAAGCCCATTCGATAATCTTTTCTGGGCGCGCGGGCGGGATGGGCAGTTTTGGGATTTTCGGAACCTGCTCGAAGCTTACAAACCAGCCCCGACTCGGATGTGGGGATATTTTAATATGCCGGTGCTCTACCATGATCAGCTGGTCGGCAGGATCGACCCAAAGGTGGATCGCAAGAATTCGAAGCTGATTGTAAGATCTTTTTACCTTGAAGAAGGAGTCGAGCTGCACGATGATTTAATCACCGGATTAGCACGGGCTTTCCGTTCGTTTATGAATTTTCACCAGGCAGAGGAACTGGTATTTGAAAGGAAACTTGATGCAAGGTTGGGGACCAGAATAGCAGCGCGGTTATAGATTCACCCGCAGTAGTGGTAGGTGGCTAGTTGGCAATGCCTCAGAGTAAGAAGAGGGGGTCCAAATCTATGTTGATTTACTCCAGCGCGCAATCACGTCTACTGCGACCAATCATTATTTGGGGATTAGCACATATGAGCAAAATCATTCCAAAGCAGGTGATCAGTGAAACTGGCTCCCTGGTCTGTTTTTACCACCCGCGACCCGACTATCCCATCATTTTTTTTGCTGGTGCCGAAAGATGAGATACGCGATCTGATGCATCTCGACCCTGAAGACAGCGAGTTTTTGCGAGACCTGTTTTCAACTGTGCGCACACTGGTGGAGGAATTAAATTTACAAGATCAAGGGTACCGTCTGGTCGTAAATGGGGGGGATTTCCAGGATTTTCCTCAGCTGCATTTCCATTTGATTTCTGGAGAATGATCTCAGCCACTGTTGGCTTGATAAATATTTAAGACTTTGTCAGCGTAGTAGTAGCCCACGTTCATTGGTCCGTAAAATTTCAAAGCATCACGGATGTTTCCGTACTTCTGCATCAGCCCTGCGATCATTCCAGCCCCATATTTAATATTAAAATTCGGTTTTTCCAGTTCGCTGATGGTGGGGCGATTGGTAAAACAGGATCCATTGATACACTGGAAAGATGCTGCGATGCCATCACGCGGCATAACCTGCATTAAACCCACCGCGCCACTCTGAGAATATGCGCCTGGATTGCCACCGCTTTCCTGCCAAATAATCGCCGCGACCAGGTTGGGATCTAATTTGTTCTTGGATGCATGGCGCATGATTTGGGTACACCATTGGCGCACATCAGCAGGAAAATTGTGACTGATCACACATTGTGGGGGGTTGTCTGCACTGTTTACATCAATTTCCAACTGTTGGGCCGCATCCAATTCTGAGGCACTCTCATTTGCTGCCAACAATTGCTGATCTTCTGCTGCGGATGTAACTTTGGGGACGCGATCCATGACCGAATACCCGAATGAGGCCAAAATTAAACTGCTGACGATCGCCCCCGGGAAGATGAATTGGCGAACATTATACATTGTACTCTCCTCTGAAATTATGGGTCCTAGTTTGACAAACGATGATTATAATCGTAAAATAGCACATACGTTCTATCTAAGGAATCTATTAGGCAGCAAGGCATTGCCTCTTGACAATATAGAACATTTGTTCTATATTATATATCATAATACCCTGATGATCAAGTCCCCATTCGTGATCTTGGCGCAAATGCCAAAATCAACCAGGAGATTAACCAGATTTACATACCCAAGCGTTGTGATTTGAGGAGGTACAAAATGAACTTATCAATAGCTCGCAACCAGAAATTTAATGCAGCCTTCAGTCGTTTCAGCTTCAGACGTGGATTTGCCTTCGGGCTGATCATCATCAGTGCCCTGCTGGCGTTTGAAATATTTAATTACAGCACTACTGAATTTGCGCTGTCAGATTTACTCGGGGATTTGGACTTTGCAGGGATCAGCTGGGCGACTATCCTGGCCCTGGCATTTTGTGGCATTGATTTCGCAGGAATTGCCCGATTATTCACGCCGGAAGAGGGGGCGGGTGAGGTGCATGAGGTGTGGTATTTATTTGGTGCCTGGCTGCTGGCAGCAACCATGAATGCCATGCTCACCTGGTGGGGAGTTTCACTTGCCCTGCTAAATCATGAAAGCCTGGGTAATGCCGTTGTGGATAGAGAAACTTTGCTAAAGGTTGTGCCTCTATTCGTCGCTATCCTGGTCTGGTTGATCCGGGTGCTGATTATCGGAACATTTTCAGTGGCAGGTGATCGCTTGTTCAGCCAGACAGAACAGCACAGGCCCACGAATGGGTCTGCCAGATCACACCAAACAATGACGGGAGCCGCACCAGTACAGGCAAGAAAACCCGCTGCACGCTCAGCGTATAAACCAACACCCCAACCAGAACAGTCTTACGCACGACCGGAACCTACTTATCACCCACTCTCGATGAGCGCCACTGGGAGGAACAAGGGTAATCACGGCAGCAGCTAACTTATTCCCAAAGGAATGCCAGATTGGTTTTGATCTGCATGAAACAAAAGAACCCCCATCAGGAGATGATCTGACTGGGGGTTCTCGATAATTCAGTTGAAGAGTTAGATTTTATTTCGCCTGGCAATCGCCTTCTGCAAGCGGCAACCAAACACAAAAGGTTGTTCCCTTTCCCTCTTCTGATTCAACCTCAATGCTGCCCGCATGATTGCGAACAATCCAATAAGCAATTGATAGACCCAGACCAAATCCTTTTCCATCTCGAGAACGAGTACGTGATTTTTCTCCCCGGTAGAAGCGTTCGAATACATGAGGCAGGTCTTCGCTAGATATTCCCTGACCGGTATCGTGAATGGTCAATTGGGATCGATTACCCACTTTCCCCAATCCAAGTGTTACCGTACCTCCCTTTGGGGTGTAGTTGATCGCGTTGGCAACCAGATTCATGAGGACCTGCTTCAGCCGGTCTTGATCTCCGCAAATCAGCACCTGATCGATATCACCCAGGCGCAGCTGCACCTTGTCCCTTGCCAAGACATTCATTTGATTGAGCACTTCGAGCAGGAGGGTGTCTAACTCAACCAGACGATTGTCGAGCGGGAGCTTTCCTGATTCGGCTTGTGCAAGCAAGAGCAGATCACCGACCATGCGGGTCAAACGATCGACTTCGTTTTCAATGCTGGATAACGATTCTTCATCGACTTCACCGAAACGCTGCATGAGATCAATATTACCTTTGATCACTGTGAGAGGAGTACGCAGCTCATGACCCACATCAGCTAAGAAACGCCTCTGGGTGTTAAACAAATTCTCCAAACGATGAAGAGTCTGATTAAAGGCATGGATTAATTGACCGACTTCATCATCCGGGGGACCCTGGTAAGAAATACGCCGGGAAAGATCATCCGCGCGGGTGATTCGCAGTGCGGTTTGAGTGACAGCTTCAAGGGGTGATAAGGCCCGGCGCGTAGTCAGCCATCCAACCACACCCGCGATTGCCATGGCAATCACTGAACCCATCAGCAAGACCGTCACGAGCAGATTCAGGGTCCTATCAACCAAAAACAGACTGGTAGCTAATTGAAGGATGCCGATGGGGCGATTTCCGAGCAATAAAGGCACACTGAGGACGCGCAGATGCAGGTCATCAATGTAGACACTGCGGTAAATGGGAATCGGGGATTGCAAACCTAATGAATCGAAGGAATGATCATTGTCCGCCCCATAATTCGTCAGCCTCAATTGGCCGCGCGTATCCCAAACCTGTGCTAATACATTTCCAGTCAAATCCACGGAAGGCAAAGTCATCACTTCCATGTTGACTACCGATTTGACGTTCGTGTTTGCGTCGAATTCTGCGAATGCTTTTTGGAGGGCTAAATCAACCTGGGCAATTAACAGGAAGCTGATAATGAGGTAGACTGCAACCCCGAACAGGAGCAGAATGCCTCCTAACAGGGATGTGTAGAGCAGGGTTAACCGGGCGCGCAGGGACATGCAGAGAGACTAGGAAGGTTCTCTCAGGACGTAACCCATCCCGCGTACCGTGTGTAGCAAGCGCGTTTCTTCACCCACTTCTAGTTTTTGGCGCAGGTAGCGAATATAAACTTCGATGATGTTGCTCTCACCACCGAAATCATAACCCCAAACGCGGTCAAAGATCACATCTCTAGTTAAGACCTGGCGGGGATGGCGCATGAACAGCTCAAGCAGTTCGTATTCTTTGGCAGTTAGTGAGATGGTGCGATCTCCACGGTATGCCTGCCGGGTACCGGTATCTAAGGAAAGATCGGCAAATCGTAAAACCTGAGGGCGGCTGGGTTGGGCTCGACGGAGCAGTGCGCGAATGCGGGCCAGTACTTCATCCAGGTTAAATGGCTTGACCATGTAATCGTCAGCACCCATATCCAGGCCCAACACCCGATCATCGACCGAATCTTTGGCTGTTAACATAAGGATGGGCACCGGTCCTCCTGCGCGTAAGCGGCGGCAGACCTCAAGACCATCAATGCCTGGCAGCATCAAATCCAAGACCACCAAGTCAGGTGGATTATCCCGAGCGAGTCCTAATCCCATTTGACCATCGGTGGCAATATCCACCTGATAGCCTTCGTAGGCTAAGCCCCGGCGGAGAAATTTTAATATCGCCTCATCGTCTTCAATTACCAATATTCGAGCACTCATAAGCCCTCCTGAGTCATAGTCAAAGAGTATGGAGTAAATTGAGAGATAATCACCATACCAATTATTGGATTATTAATGTTTTGAATATCCAAGAATATACCACAGCCTGGGCAAAGAAAAAAGGCCGTCTGATTCAGACGGCCTTTGGATTAAGTGAATTTATTAGGCTAATACTACTGTAGCACCAGCAGCATCAAGCTTCGATTTGGCATCATTGGCGGCTTCTTTGCCAACACCTTCGAGCACTTTCGCATCAGGGGTCTCTGCCAGCTCTTTGGCTTCTTTCAACCCCAAGCTGGTTAGCTGGCGGATGGCTTTGATGACCTCGATCTTCTTAGGTCCAGCATCCTTGATGACGACATCAAATTCGGTCTGTTCTTCAACGGGTTCTGCACCAGCAGCGGGGCCTGCGGCAGCTGTGGCAACAGCAACGGGTGCGGCAGCGGAAACGCCCCACTTTTCTTCGAGCGCCTTTGTCAGTTCAGCTGCTTCCAGCACGGTCAGCTTACTCAATTGATCAACAAGCTTATCTATATCGGCCATTTTATTTCTTGCTCCTATTATTTATATTGGTTGATTATTATTTGTATAAGTTATTCAAGGTTCAACTCTCAGCTGCAGATGGTTCTGTATCTGCATAAGCACCCAGAACTGAAGCAATCTGGCGGGCAGGTTCAGCAAGGACCCGTACCAGCTGACTGGCGGGTGCGAGAATTGTGCTGAGCAGCTGTGCCTGGACGACCGGCAGGGGCGGCAATGCAGCCAAAGATTTGATATCTTCGACGCTGACCATGTCCTTATGAAGGTAGCCGCCTTTGAATTTAAGGAATTCAACTGATTTTGAAAAATCAGCCAGTGCCTTAGCCATTGCAGGGGCATCCTCAAAAGCAAAACCGGCAGCAGTGCTGCCCAGGAAAAGATCCTCGGGGACTTCGTATCCAGATTCCTCGAAGGCGATTTTCGCAAGCGTATTCTTGATCACGTGGAATTCGCCGCCAACCTCGCGTACCTTATCCCTGAGAGCGTCCATATCTTTGACTGACAGGCCGATGTATTCCGCCAGGAATACAGCCTGACTATTCCCTAACCAGTCCTGGTAGGTGGTGACGATCTCTTTTTTGTGTTCCTTTGAAACAGCCAATGGTTTCTTACCTCCTTTCAAAAAAAATCTTTGCCTCGCGAATTGCCGGGCAAAGACTTTCCTCTCCTTGATCATCACAGACGATGATCTTTTCTGAGGCGTCTCCACCTCGGCAGGTAATTAAGCTCGGGCATGGACGCCCGTGCACCTGCTGTCTATGGCGAAGCAGTTAATTTACCGGATATTACCGGCTGCAGGTTAATTAATATCCCTTACTCGTTTTCCTCCATCGCCTGGGCTTGATTGGCATCGACTTTGATGCCAGGACCCATGGTGGTGGTCAGGGTTACCCGGCGAATATAAGTGCCTTTCGCCGCAGGTGGTCTGGCTTTCTTGATGGCATCCATCATGACAACCATATTATCATATAAGTTGTCTTCTGAGAATGAAACTTTTCCAATCGGTACATGGAGATTGGCAGTTTTATCAACACGAAACTCCACTCTACCGGCTTTAGATTCTTCGACTACCCGGGGGAGGTGTTCTTCGGAAACAACTGTCCCAGCTCTGGGATTTGGCATCAATCCGCGGGGACCCAAAACGCGTCCCAAGCGACCAACCTTACCCATCATGTCTGGGGTGGCGATGGCGACATCAAAATCAGTCCAGCCATTTTGGATCTTGGTAATGATTTCGTCGTCGTCTGCGACGATATCCGCGCCGGCGTTGCGAGCTAAGGTGGCACCTTCGCCCTGGGCAAAAACGATCACGCGCACCGTTTTTCCAAGCCCGTGAGGCAAGACAACAACTTCGCGAATTTGCTGGTCGGCGTGCCGGGGATCAACTCCCAAGCGGAGATGAACTTCAACTGTCGCATCAAAATTTGTGGTGGAAGT
>JALHTN010000495.1 GCA_022865865.1 Anaerolineales bacterium | reverse complement strand
GCTTATATAAGTAATGATCTGGCGAGCTTCATCACGCAACACATTCGCAGTTTGCGGATCGTTTTCGAGATCGGCCATGTCCAACAGTATCGCCCACAGACTGCGCCGCGAATTTTGCTCAGTGGCTAATAATCGAGCCTCGATTAATGTCTGGTATGCCTGTTCAACCTGCTTAAGCCCAATTAATGCCCTGGCTTTCTGGTTTAACAAATCAGGGACCAAGATTTTTACCTGGTGGAGATTTAAGGAATTAAGATAATGATCCGCAGTTTCCAAGGCTAGTTGATAATTATTGTTGGCCAGATGGATGTCGACATGCAAGGTATAAATGTATGGGTGGAAGATTAACTCGCTGTAGGTGCTGTATTCCGGTCCAACTTGATCAAAGGTATTAAAAGCCTTTTCATATTCACCAGCATAAAGTTCATTTTGAGCCTGGTTTACATAAAATAGAGGTCTAAAGCTCTCATATTAGGCTGCAAAGTCTTTGATCTGGTCATGGTATTGTTTAGCGTTTTCCAAATCGCCCAGCATGGCGAAGAGCCATGATTGAATCATCTGGGTGGCAACTACTCCAGCAGCGAAATTTGACTGCCTTGATAAAACTAATGTGTTGTCCAGTGCTTTCAGGTTCTCGTCAATCTCACCACGCTCAATCAATATTGGACCGATGAACAAATTATTATATGCCTTGCCCCATATATTACCAATTTCTTCGCTAATTCGTAAACCCTCTTCCGCATAGCTAAGCGATCGGTCAAATTCACCCGCGTTGTAATAACTTTTCAATTAAGATACCAGGCTGCAGATTCGCGATGTGGGCGGAATGCGCATATGAACAAAATAGGCACGCGATCAATCAGCTGAAAAAGATGCTTGATCAATTCAACGGAGGCAGGATCGGCCCATTGCAAATCATCAAGAACCAGGATTAAGGGCTGCTCACTTGCCTTCGTGGACCAAATATCCAGCATACTGGAAAAAATTCCCGTTTTATTGCTTCACCATTTACTGGCGAAACATCATATTCGGATCCCTTTTCAACCGAAAGGAGCACTTCCAGGGTATTCGTGATACCTGATTGCTGTTCAATACTGAGGGAAGCGAAACTTTCCTGCACTTTGTCGTGCAGAATTTCGACGGGATCTTCATCATTAACCTGGCAGACCTGCCGCAACGCCTGCACAAAGATGCTATATGGACGAGCCATTTCGTATGATAATCCCCGCGTGTTGATCCAGCGGTAATCAGAAGAAAAATCCTGATTTAATTCTGTATGCAGTTCTTCAATCAATCGACTCTTTCCCAGACCCGCTTTACCAATTAATGTCAAGATCTGACCGCGACCTTGAAAAAGATCAGCTATCGTGGAGTTCATGGATGCAATTTCTGTATCGCGACCAACCAGGGGTGATCGGATCCCAGCAATCCCGCGCCCATTGGTTGGTTGTTTTTTCGACCGAGAACATTGTATACCTGAACCAGATCACTCTTCCCTTTTACTTCAATTTCACCCAAGGATTCAACCTCAATCCAGGGAGACACAAACCGAAAAGTCTCGCCGGTGATCTGTATTGAGCCTGGTGAAGCGCTTTGCTCCATACGCGCTGCCAGGTTGACCGCGTCACCCATGGCAGTATATTCACCTGCCAGCGCGGATCCCATATCTCCAACCACGACAACACCGGTATTTATCCCCACCCTTTCATTGAAATCCAGATCAAACTCTGAAGAAATCTGTTCGCGGAAAGGCTGGATTCCCAGGAGGATATCCAAACCCGCATAGACTGCACGCAGTGGGTCATCTTCATGCGCTGTTGGTGCATCAAAAAATGCCAGGATGGCGTCTCCCATCAACCTGGCAACAGTCCCCCCATATCGAATTATTGGCTTGATTAGGTAATCAAAAGCTCGGCCCAATCCTCAGGGTCGAAATTTTCAGCCATGGTGGTTGATCCCTTAACATCTGAGAACAAGATCGTGACCACCCGCCGCTCACCTGCCAGTTTCCGGCGCGGGGATGGGGTTTCTCCAAAGCTATTGATTTGCATACGTCTGTTTATTCTTTTACTTGAACCCCACCTTGTCTACATAGCACCACATCCAATCCTCACCCGCTTCAAAGGACTTGATGATTGGATGGCTAGTTGCTTTAAAATGTTTCGTTGCGTGCTTATTCTTAGAATTGTCACAGCAACCGACATGGCCGCAGGTCAGGCATAATCGCAGGTGAACCCAAGTATCTCCCATGCGCAGGCATTCTAAACATCCCTCACCGCTGGGAACTACCTCCTGTATCGTATTTAAATGTGTACACTTCGTCTCAGGTTTCTCGGACATAATTACTCCTTTTTGATTTATTATAACTTCTTCTCTAAATATCGGGTATTCTTAATCAGTCAAAATCCACAAATAAATAGTGATTTCCATGATTAAATGCTGAAATCTATTTCAAGATATCATATTATCATGTAAAATAAGGGGGAAGTAATCAAGCAAGCAATACCATGAAGTGAATAATTTCCGATTGACATTGTTCTTGGTACGCTTCCGTAATCATACCACTGAAGTGATGGTAGGGATGCGGATGAAAAAGGTTTTTCATAACTGAACAATGATTTATCTTGATTATGAAAAGGAGGCCGCAATTTGAGATTAGATTGGAATGTCGGAATTACCACGCGTAATTTCTCCCTATACGTTCATTAATAATTATACTAAATCCAATGCAGGAGGAGTATCAATGGGACCCATACAAGATTTTTTCACACAACCTCTTGGCATCACAATCCTTAATTTGGTGATTGCCATATTGATCCTAATCGTCGGGTATATCATTGCCCGAATAATTGGCAGCATCACCAGGCGGCTGCTCAAACGAACCAATCTCGATAACCGATTAACGGGGTGGTTGAGCGAACCAGAAAGCCCGAGGCAGTTCAACATAGAAGATGTCATCGCTTCCGTTGTTTTCTGGTTAGCGATGCTGTTCGTCCTGGTTGCCTTCTTCGACCGCTTGAGCTTGACAGCGATCTCAGGACCGATAGACCAATTCCTTACCCGAGTAACATCCGATTTCTTGCCACGCTTGCTCGGGGCAGGAGTTCTGCTGTTCGTAGGATGGCTGGTAGCGGTTGCTTTGCGCTTCTTAGTAATAAAAGGTGGCGCTCTGTTAAAAATCGATGAACGCTTGACCAAATATGCAGCCCTCAAAGACGAAGAGCAGGTTTCCTTTACCCAAACTCTGGGAGTGGCAGTTTACTGGTTCACGCTCCTACTCTTTTTGCCCTCTGTTTTGGCTGCTCTTGGTATCCAAAATATTGCTGCATCTTTCCAAGTTGTCTTTGCTCAAATTTTTGAGTACATTCCCAATGTTTTGGCAGCTGGTGTTATTGTCCTGGTTGGTTGGTTTATCGCCAGGGTAGTTCGCCAAATCGTCGAGGGATTGCTCAAAGCCATAGGAACGGATCAGGCTGGACAGAAAGTTGGACTCTCAGAAACGCGATCCTTATCTGAGATCGTCGGGCTGCTACTGTATATATCCATCTTCGTAGTCGCCATAATTGCCGCGCTGGATGCGCTCAATATCCCGGCTATCACCATACCCGCCACACAGATGTTGAGTACGTTTATCAACGTAATACCCAATGTGATCGGCGCAGCCCTGATCTTGGTCGTGGCGTACTACATTGGTCGTTTGATCGCTAACCTGATCAGAGACCTTTTGAGCGGCGTTGGACTGGATACGGTCCCCGAGAAGCTGGGGATTACCTGGAGCGGAACGACCACCCTCTCCCAATGGGTTGGATACTTGATTTTAGTTGCGATCATGCTGTTTGCGACGGTATCTGCCACAGAAATGCTCGGTTCGGATGCCCTCACAGGGATCATGAACGTATTCATCGCCTTCTTCTGGAAGGTAGTTCTGGCTGTTGTGATCCTGGGCGTAGGGCTGTATTTCGCCAATCTGGCTTACAAAGCAGTCATGAAAACCGGCACTAACAATGCCAATTTCATCGGTCGAATGGCACAAATCGCGATCGTGGTCTTCGCGGGTGCAATAGCACTGCGTGAGGTTGGCGTAGCGAACGAGATCATCAATTTGGCCTTCGGCATCACTCTGGCAGCCATCGCTTTAGCGATCGCCCTTTCATTTGGTCTTGGAACGCAGAAAATCGCAGAACGCGAGTTAGATAGCTTCCTGACCAAGATGCGATCACCAAAAGATGAGTAGCCGGTCATCCAGGTAAAGTTCTATAGACCATAAATGCTCTGAGCGATTTATTTGCTCAGAGCATTTTCTTTAAGATTATTCATCTTAAGGAATAATTCTTGGTGACCTCGAAACAGACACCGATTTGGGCTTGAACACTTTCTGTGTCTCGAACAACATCCAATCCTAAAAGAGTTGCCTGCTCTTCATTAGGTCTCAGCTGGCCGGTCAGCATTTTCACGGTGGTTGTCTTTCCAGCATCGTTGGGACCTGATAAACTTATAATCCCACCTGCGACGACCTGAAAAGAAATATGATCGACTGCTGTCACCTTTTCATCAGCATAGGTCGATTGATCTGCAATGATTGCCTGTGATACTTTATCTCCTCCGTCACGATAATTTCTGTGTAATATCCAAATCCTGACTTTATACTTTAAACTGGATAATCATATCCCAACTTATCTGTGCGATTTTTGATCCTCGACCCCTTGGTTGCCAGATGGATTAATCCAATCTCAACCGGTGTCCATAATCCTTCAACCATTTCAAGCATATTTGGTAATCTGGCATAAAACGCCTGACAGCTTCCCAATATTTCCTAGAATGGTTCCTGATGCGCAAATGGACTAATTCATGGACGACGACATAATCGATCACATCTTCAGGAGCCATCACCAGTCGCCAGGTAAAATTTAACGAGCCCCTTGGCCCGCAAGAACCCCAGCGGGTTTTCGCACTGGTGATTCGTATTTTTGAGGTTGCATATCCATTGTTTTGCGCTAGGATTGCTGCGCGCCCCTTAATCACCTGGGAGGCATGCTGTTTGTACCACTGCTGAAAAACTTGCAGAGCACTTTCCTGTGCGTCAGCGGCTAGAAAAAAATGATCCCTAAGGACCAGGGGAGAATCCTGACCAGTCACTATTTCAAGCGGATAGGTATTTCCCAGGTAATAGAAATGTTCACCGTTGGTGAACCGCTTTGGCGGCGTCTCTCGGGCTTGTTTTCTAAGCAGGGTTTGTTTCTTGCTGATCCAGGAAGCTTTGGATTTCACCAGGGCGTTAATTTCACCGATTGATGTGTACTGAGGTGCCCTGACCGTCAAGCTGCCATCACGCTCAATTTCCAGGGAAATGGATCTGCGTTTCGAGCGAATGATCTGATCGATGTGAACTTCCGAATTGGAGGAATTCATCCAACTGAAACCTTGAAAACATGAGATTCCCAAGGCGGCATATCCAGGTACAGGCCAATTAGATCTAAATCATCCCCGCTGCGGATGTAATCTGTTTCACCCAGCTGGTCCTTAAAATTGATTTGTTTTCCACAAAGGTCATTCCAGGGTAAACGCACGTAGCACTGGCTTTGATGAGGGGAATAGTTGACCACAACCACAATGGGGGTCTGCTGCTCATCCTGCCAAGAGAAAGCAACAAAGCTATCCCAGGTCCAATTACTCTGCCAGGCAGGCCAGCATTCCAATAGCTGCCAATTCCCATTCCGCAGGACGGGTTGATTAAGCAGCTCCACCAGAGCGGAGTATAGAGCCCAGATATATGGGTCAGGGTGTTCCCGGGGTGAACGGCATAACTGCATGGGTAAACGCGTACGGTTCCCGACCAGCTGACCCTGATGAAAAAATCTCATGCCAGGGGTCAAATATGTGATCACAGCAGCTGCCCGGTGAACTTTGGGAGGCAAAGCAGCCGCAGCCCGGACTTCATCGTGATTTTCCAAAAAACGCACCAATTTGGATTGAAAACCCAGGCCAGCCAATAGATGTTCACGCACTGGACGTGCCTCTTGAGCTAGAAGGCGATCGTAAAGCCGTTTATCATAAGTGTAATCGAAGCCCTGTTCTTGAAGAGACCATTCTAGGTCCCAGTAAACCTCTGCCATAAAGATGAATTCTGGGTAGCCAGTGCGGGTTTCCTGGATAGTTTGTGCCCAAAACGGCTGCATTTCAATACCCCAGGTGTTCTCAAATACTTCTGGTAAGACTAACATCGCCATATCACAACGCACACCGTCACACATCCCAGCTATATGCAGCAACTCCTTTCGCATGACTTCCTGCAGCTGTGGATTTCCGTAATTCAACTGGAAGGTATCAGACCAGCCCTGAAAGAATGGATCGCGACCGAAGGCAAAGACTTTGTCTAGATTTTGCGCGAAGCCGTAATTATAAGGTTGGCTGCGCAATTGTTCTTCACTGCCATGGATATAGAAATCGGGATGCAGGGTGAGCCAGGGGTGGTCTCGAGCAGTATG
>JALHTN010000064.1 GCA_022865865.1 Anaerolineales bacterium | reverse complement strand
TGTCGATCCAGGATGCCAATTCGGGATGCGCGGCTGCGAGGTTTGCCAGGTCGATATAAGTTTCCTCAACTGTTCGGTAGCATGGAAAACCCGGTATACCGGAGGATTGCCCTGGCAGCAGCTGTCTTTGCTGATCAATCAGGTTGGTCAGCTCTTGATCGATGCTTAGCTGAAAACCACGTGATATTAATTCCTGGTATTCGGCAGGTGTCAGGTAGGCAATCACATACCCAGAATCATGGTGCACCTCCCAAATGTCGAGTGTGCTTGCCAATTGATCGAGCTGGGGTAGATCGGAGTATCGAATCCGAGCCAGCACCGGTAAATCGTCCGGGATCTGATCTTTTTGGATGGTGATGGAAGCCAAGGGCGAGTTGGCGGATAAAACCATCGCAAGAAAAAGAGTGATCAGCATTGAGTACAGAAAATTAATCTTCATTATGGCGATTTTCGGAAATTAACCTGATTTTATTGAATTATACTGGATTGTTGTGATTCCCCGTTCTCATGGGAATTGTGGCGCTGGTGCTCGTGACCTGGACCTGGATCGGATGAACTTTTGCAGATGGGTGTTTAACAGCATATAAAAACGATCACCTGCCAGGCTGGAATACAAGCATTTACCAAAAGCGAATCGAAAACAGGGTTTGCCTCAAAGCTAATTTAAATCAGGTTCCGAAGTTTTGTCTTGCGGAAGCAGACAGGGGAAATGGAAATATTTAATTGATATCGCGGTTCGGGGAGTGGTGGTTCGGCCATAATTTGAAATCGCGCAAGATCGACTGGCCAATAAACTCCCGCAGGATGGAATTGTCCGGCACCAGATCGTCCTCCAAGGGCAGGAACCATTCCAGGAAGGCTAACAGGCGTTTGGCTTCGATAAATTCGGGTGTTCCCAGGGGAACCTGAAGCAGGAGCGGTTCTGCCAGTGATTTGAGCACCGGTAATTCGTAAGCCAGGGCGGAATTGAACATGATGTCAGCATTCTCCTGGTATGGGAAAATGTAGCGCTTTTCACCACGGCGGACCGATTCCCAGCGGTTGATGGTCTCTAATGCAGAATAACCCCGTTCTCTGGCGTCACGCACAATACGGCGCAGTAAGCGGGTATCCGTCGTCGAGACCCGGTTATGGCGATCCAGGTTGAGCTGAGTCAGGGCAGAGACAAAAACGCGGAAAGTCTGATCGGGAGGGATTTCAGGCAACAGTTCGGGATTCATGCCATGGATACCTTCCACGATGATGATCTGGCCAGGTTCCAGTTGAACCACTTCTCCCAGCTCTCGCTGACCAGAAACGAAGTTATAGTTCGGCATTTGGATATTTTTCCCCGCGATCAGATGCTGAAGGTCATTCGCTAACAACGGTAGATCGAGAGCCTGCAAAGATTCAAAGTCGAATTCCCCATTTTCATCGAGAGGTGTATGCTGGCGCTCAACGAAATAGTTATCCATCTCGAAAGAGAAGGGTGAAATTCCGTGGGCGAGCAATTGGATAGTGAGGCGTTTAGCAAAGGTGGTCTTCCCCGATGAAGAAGGTCCAGCGATGAATACCAGCCGTGTGCGGTCCATGTTGGCAGCCACCTCATCTGCAATATCAGCCACGCGCTGCTCATGTAAAGCTTCTGAAACGAGGATCACCTCCCGGATGCGTCCAGTATAGATGGCATCATTCAGGGCTCCTGCGCTGGAAATTCCCAAATGCCGCAGCCAGCTCCCATATTGAAGGAAGGTATCTAACAGCTTGGAATAATCCGGGAGAGGGAGCAGCTCGGTTGGCCGGTGACGCCGGGGAAATCGCAGCGTGAATCCTTGACTGGCTGGGACCAACCCAAACCATTGCAGGTAGCCTGTCGAGGGCACCATATATCCGTGGTGGTAATCGTGGCAATTATTCAATTGATAAAGGGTGACATAATCCTTGCGGCGGAAAGAAAGCAGCTGTACCTTATCGTCCTGCCCTTTGGCCTGAAAGTAATCTAAAGCTTCTTGAAGGGTGACAACGGAGCGTGAGAGGGGCAGATCCTCCGTGACGAGGTCATGCATACGCTGTTCCAATCGAGAAACTTCCTCGTCAGATAATGGTTCCCGATCCGCAACCTGGCAGAAATAACCTCCAGAAGAGACCGAATGATCGATGGCGATCGAACCCTCAGGAATTAAATCTTCAAAAGCTG
>JALHTN010000494.1 GCA_022865865.1 Anaerolineales bacterium | reverse complement strand
TTGCATTTCTACAAGCAGATTGGCAAACCTGCGCCACCTTTGGAGATCGCAGAGCAGTACCCTCTCCCGGTGATGGTGGACTGGGTTCCGATTATCGCAGTAGGCGTAGCTTTGCTAAGCGCCTGCTTGGGAAGCATATTTAACATCTATGCCTTGACTTACAAAGAGCAGATCAGCAATATGACCCTGGAATTTGGATTAGCGCCTCGTTCACTGGCGTGGGTATTGATTCCCAAGGTGATTTTGGCTTTAATATTCGGGTTGGTGAGCGGCACATTCTTTTTAGTCGTCATTTATATCTGGTTAGGTTTCTGGCCTGGAAGCCACATCTGGGCTTACTGGCTGCTATCAGGCTTGACCGCTTTGTTCTGGATCGGTTTGGCGATTGTTATTGGGCTTCAGTCTCGGAATTACATGGCGGGGGCGATCGCCATTGTGCTCTCGGCGATTATCGTGTTTTTTATCGGGGGTGGGTTGGGTCTGATCCGCTATCACCAAGACGATGTACAGTGGTATTCCTGGCTGTTCCCCAACACACATGCCATCGATCCGATCCGCGACCTGGTGCTGTTCAATTCCTGGCCGGTTGACTGGAATATCACCCTGGCCAAGCTGATTGGTTTTGCGGTGCTGTCCTTGACCGTCGGGTTGACTCTCACCGCTCGTAAACTGCGTCGCCTGGGGTAGAAAGCTGCTCTCAGCTCAGAAAAACAACCATCTTACTTGAAAAATCTCCTCGTTAAATTGGGAAGATTCTTCAACTAATATTGACAAGGTAATTATTTGACAATCTGCTCAACTGGCTAATGAATGATTTGCCTTAGAACTCTTATCTTGCGGAAAATTTCATCCGGCGCATCGTCTGCGCATTTATAGCCACGATCACCGTACTGAGCGACATAAACAAGGCTCCAATAGCTGGTGAGAGCAGAAATCCGAAGGGTGCTAATATACCAGCAGCCAACGGTAGTGCAATTACGTTATACCCTGTAGCCCAGATCAAATTCTCTTTCATCTTCTTATAACTGGCGTTGCTCAGGGTAAAGATATTGACCACATCTGAGGGATCATTCCTGACCAGTATGATGTCAGCAGACTCGACCGCGACATCAGTTCCGCTGCCTATTGCAATACCGACATCTGCACGTGTGAGGGCAGGGGCATCGTTAACGCCATCACCAACCATGGCGACTCGCTTTCCTTGAGCCTGTAATTCAGCCACCTTCTGATCTTTATGTTCGGGCAGTACTTCGGCATAGAATTGATCGATTCCCAGCTCATCGGATACGGCTTTTGCGACTGCCCGGCTGTCACCGGTCAGCATTGCGACTTCTATACCCATATCGTGAAGCTTTTCAACAGCTTGCTTACTTTCTGGTCGAATTACGTCGGCTACGGCGAAGCTAGCAATTACTTCCTCATTTAAAATCAAATTTACGACACTCTGACCTTTTTCACCAGCTTGAGTATAAAATTGAGCAATTTTTTCGGGTAGATCTAATCCCAACAATTCAAGCAAACGTGGCCCGCCAATATATACAGTCTGCCCATCGACCACCGCCTTAACTCCACGTCCCTTTATCGCCTCAAACTCTGAAACTTCAGGTAGAGAAAGATTACGCTCATCCGCTGATTGCCGAATACCACGAGCAATAGTATGCTCAGAGTCACCTTCAACTGCAGCAGCTAGTGCAAGAGCCAGGTCCTCATCCCAGCCATCTTCTGTAGCGATACCTACAACGCCAAATTCTCCCTTGGTTAAGGTACCGGTTTTGTCAAAGATCACGATGTTAATCTCGCGCGCCTGCTCCAAAGCCAGGCGGTCTCTTACCAGGATGCCGTTCTTCGCTCCAAGGGAAGTAGTGATGGCAACGACTAGTGGGATTGCCAAACCGAGCGCGTGTGGACAGGCGATCACCAGGACCGTCGCAACACGAGCGATTACTTCGGAGTTGAAGCCAATTGCGATCGTCCAGGCGGTCCCGGTCAATATGGCGAAACCTACTGCTATGTAAAACAGCCAGCCAGCGGCTTTATCGGCCAGGATCTGAGTGTCGGATTTGCTCTGCTGGGCTTGGTCGACTAAGCGCATGATCCCAGCCAGGGCAGTTTCATCACCGGTGGCTTCAACACGCACCCTGAGACTGCCATCGCTGTTGATTGTCCCACCAATCACTTTATCACCCGGTTCTTTTTTAACCGGTTTAGATTCACCAGTGATCATGGCTTCGTTAACATCAGATTCACCTTCAATTACGACACCGTCTGCAGGGACACTGCTCCCTGGCCTGATTAATACCAGATCACCAGATCGTAATTCACTTGCAGGAACTTCTTCAACGCTGCCGTCTGGTTGAATATGTTCAGCTTTATCGGGCATGAGCTTGGCCAGCTCGTTAAGTGCACCAGAAGCCTGGCGCACACTGCGCATCTCGAGCCAATGACCGAGCAGCATGACATCGATCAATGTGACCAATTCCCAGAAGAAAGTCGGTCCGAGAGAGAAGAAAAATGCTGCCAGGCTGTACACGAATGCAACACCGATTGCTAAAGTGATCAATGTCATCATGCCGGGTTTGCGAGAACGGATTTCAGGACCAGCCATT
>JALHTN010000493.1 GCA_022865865.1 Anaerolineales bacterium | reverse complement strand
TATCCGATCCTGAAGTGCGTACAGATGACCTGACCTGGCGTGAGCAAGAAGTATTGATCCTGCTGGCAGATCGCTGCACTAACCGCGAGATTGCAGATCAACAGCATCTCGCAGAGAGCACTGTCAAGGATTATGTCGGCAGAATTCTCAGCAAACTGTATGTGAAGAATAGACGTCAGGCGGTTGAACGTGCACAAAAGCTGGGTCTTTTGGAGATTGATGGAAAAATTGGGCACCGTCCTCTGACCAATTTGCCTGCCGAAGCCACTCCCTATGTCGGGCATAGGAACGAATTAGATGAGATAAAACGCCACTTTGACGAAACCCGCTTGCTCACACTAACCGGACCAGGCGGCATAGGCAAGACACGACTGGCGGTAAAAACCGCACTTCAGGCAGCATGTGATTTCGAAGATGGTGTTTTCTTTGTTTCTCTAGCTCCTATCAGCTCGGTTGATCGCCTCATCCAAACCATTGCTGAGGCGTTAAAAATCCCCCTCGCGACCCATGAAGACCCACAGAATCAGCTGCTCCGCTACCTGCAGCGGAAGCAGATTCTGCTGGTAATGGACAATTTTGAGCACCTGCTGGAATGTGTGGGTATCGTCAGCGATATTCTCCCAGCTGCTCCTGGGGTGAAAATACTGGCTACCTCGCGGGAAAAAATTAATCTGCGCAGCGAAACTATTCTCGTTATCGGTGGGATGAGTTTCCCTGATCCAGAAAGCTCCCAAAACCCCTTAGCTAATGATGCAACCACTCTTTTCGTGCAGAGTGATAATAAGGTTTGTCCAGGATTCAAACCATCTCCAACTGAGTTGGTACAAATTTCAAGTATTTGTGAAATTGTGCAGGGCATGCCTTTGGCGATCGAGCTGGCAGCTGCCTGGCTTCAAATCCTAAATGTAAATGAAATCACCAAGGAACTCGAGAAGGGCTTTGATATCCTGGCAACCGATTTACGGGATGCACCTGAGCGTCACAAGAGCATCCGTGCCGTATATAATCATTCCTGGTCTTTGCTGCACCAGACTGAGCAGGAAATATTCATGTAGCTCTCGGTTTTCCGTGGCGGCTTTACCCGCCAGGCTGCTCAACAAGTTACTGGAACCTCGCTGCAGCTGTTGATGGGGTTAGTCCATAAATCTTTTTTGAGCCATGATCCAGACACTGGTCGTTTAGAGGTGCACGAGCTGCTTCGCCAGTATGCTCAAGAACGGCTAGGGGAGGCAACTCAAGCCAAGCAGCGCAGCTAAGGGTGCACATGCTGCCTATTACGCGGATTTCATGGAAGAGGTGGCAGCAGCTCAAGGGTGAACGACAATTACCTGCCCTGGCTGAGATTGAAGCAGATCTTGAAAATGTACGCGCAGCCTGGAGATATTATCTAAATCCAATAAATTCCCCGCAAATCTGGAAGTTTATCTATTGTTTTTGGCTGGTCTACTGGTTTCGAGGCTGGAACCTGGCAGGAACCGAGCTGTTTGCAGAATCTGTCCGGGTTCAAAGTGGAGAGAAGGTTGAGCAAGATTCGGCTTTGTTGGCCTTAATTATGGCTTTTCAAGGATACTTTATGGCCTGGTTAGATCTCTCTGAGCAAGGTTATCAGCTGGCTAAGGATGGCGTGGAGATCCTTCAAAGACATGATAAACCTGAAGCTTTGCTGCTGGCGATTGATTCCCTGATAGTTAATTCATATTTCTTGAACCGAAAAGCAGAGCAGATCGAAATTACCCGAATAATGTTCGAAGTCGCTAAGCAAATTGATGATGAGTGGTTGTTGGCATACACATTATTCGCTGTGAGTATGGCCGCGTTAATTGATGAAGACTACACTGAGGCGATACGGCAGGCTGAAATTCATTTGAAACTCTGTGAAGATATCGGTGATGAAATTGACTCGACTCTGCCATTAATAATTCTGGGTCACACAGCATTAGCCAATGGGAAATACGAAGAGGCATGGGGTTTTTACTTACGCTGTCAAAAAATCTCGCAGAAGACTGGCTTTCATTATGCAATCCAAACCTCAAGCAAATACCTGGATAAAGTAGCCATATCAATGGGAAAGATAACCGAAGCCGAGAAGTACCTTTTCCAGTGTCTGGTCATGACGATGGAAATTGGATTTGTGCGGGACGTCATTAATTTATATTATGAGTTCGCCCGATTAATGGTGGCAAAAGAGGAACCAGAACATGCAGCTGAACTGCCGGCCTTTGTAATTCTGCATCCTGCCAGCCAACAGACAAGAATGATGGAAGGACGCATTAGAGACAGTGCCCAGAATTTACTAACCAAGCTAGAACAAGAGCTGCCGCAGGATGATTATACGGCTGCCATCCTGCGCGGCCAGGATCTGGAATTGGATCAGATTTTCAATGCTCTGGTTAGCCCGGTACACCCAATGTGAGCTCGGCAACTAGATGGCGTAAAGACACAGGTGGGAATTTTATTATTTTGAGCACCAGTGGGATAATCTAATTCTTCTCATATGCAATAACCTGCGGTAAAAAAGGTCCTTAGGGCTTGATAATCCGAAGGACCTGGCTTCTTATTGTGCCGCTCGAGAAAGCACCACCCAGCAGCTAAACTAATGTTCTCAAATTACGAATTCTTGGCTACATAATCGAGATACCTTGCCTGGCATCAACCGACTTCGAAGAATTCCTTTAATACTTTGACCGCCATCCTGTTTTCTTCTTGGGTGCCGATCGTTACCCGGAACCAGCCGTCGCTGCCGTGTTTTGGGGTCTCACCTCTGAAAATGATACCTCTTTCTAGCGCAAAGTCCAGGACATCCTGCCCATGCTTGCCGGTCGGACCCGCGTCGAACAAAATATAGTTGGCGTGGGAATGAAAGATCACCAAACCCGGAATTTCGCTCAGCGCCTGCTCGATATATGCTACTTCGCGATTATTAAATTCCACTCGTTCATGCAATCCTCCTGTATCTTCCAAAGCCGCATAACCCGCCCACATGGTAATCGTACCTACATTCCAGGGCAGCAGGGCAGCTGAAATTTGCCCGATCACATCTTTGTGACCCAAGGCATAGCCAAAGCGTAATCCCGCCAGCCCATACGCTTTTGATAAAGTTCGCGTCACAAGTACGTTCTTATACTTTTTGATCAATCCAACCTGGGATTTTCCAAACCCGGCGTATTCAATATAAGCTTCGTCAACGATGAAGGGTACCCCTGTCTCGGCGATGGTCACAAAGTGATCCGGGTCCATGAAGTTTCCGGTCGGGTTGTTGGGGTTTGCGATCACGATGATCTTGGTTTTCTCGCTGATCGATTCCAGAATTGATCCCGGGTCGAAATGCATTTGCTGGTCTTTATAAACCATGGGTACTGACACCAGCTCTCCACCCAATACATTGCAGCGCAGCTTGTAAATCCCGAAACAAGGTGTGTGCTGGATCACCTCTTCCCCGGTACCCAGGAAGCTGCGGAAGATATTATCGAACACTTCACTTGATCCATTGCCCAGCATCACATTCTCAGGTCCTTCCAAACCATTGATCTCAGCAATCTTGGACCGTACCGCTAACCCCTGATCGGGATAGCGGTTGCCAATTTCAGCAAACTTTTGAATGGCGGCCATCACCTTTTTTGATGGGGGGTTGGGATTTTCATTCGACATCATGCGGTGCAGCTCCGGCTTCTGCCAGGCCAGCTCGATGTGAGGCGAGACGTACATGTGAATCCCCTTCACCCATGGAGTAAAGAACTCGTCGATTTGTTTAGCCATGATCATATTTCCTTCCAGTTATTAAAGTTTAGTTCATCAAGATATCTTCAATGATCTTCGAGGATCAGATCATCATTTTCCTTAACTGCATTTTCTGCCATTATTGGCTGCTCAGCCCAGCATTTCTTTCGCTTTCTCAACGACTCGCTCTACTGTCAGGCCGTAATGCTCATAAATCGTCTTATAGGGTGCTGAAGCTCCATAACGGTCGATACCGATCACCTCTCCACTGTCCGTTTCGAAGTACCGTCCCCAGGCCAGGGTTACCCCAGCTTCGATCGCTAATCGAGGTACTCCTGGTGTCAGTACCGAGTCACGATATGCCTGTGGTTGCTGATCGAACAGCTCCCAGCTTGGCATTGATACAAGCCGTGCTTTTACCCCACCACTTTCCAACTGCTCTACTGCCCCCAATCCAATGCTGACCTCGGAACCACTCGCCATGATCACAACGTCTGGCCTACCGCCATGCACACCCTTGACGACATAAGCACCCCGCTCCAGGCCGTTATCTGCTGGGCAGAGTTGGGGCAGTGCTTGCCGGGTAAGTACCAGTGCTGTGGGACCATTGGTTCTACTCAATGCCACCTCCCAGGCTTTAGCAGTCTCGTTTCCATCTGCTGGACGCAGCACCACCAGATTGGGGATTGTGCGCAGACTGGTGACATGTTCTACGGGTTGGTGAGTTGGTCCATCTTCACCCAACCCAATGCTGTCATGGGTAAACACATAGATCACTGGTAAACCCATCATGGCAGCCAATCGGATGGTTGGGCGCAGGTAGTCCGAGAAGATCAGGAAAGTACCTCCATACGGTCTAAGCCCGTGCAGCGCTAACCCGTTCATGATCGACCCCATTCCATGCTCCCGCACCCCAAAATGGATATAAGACCCGGAAAAATCATTCCGGCCGATCTTCTTCGCATCTGGTGGACGGGTATTATTGCTCGGGGTGAGATCTGCCGATCCCCCCACCAATGTGGGTAAATTGGGTGCGATGGCTGCTAAAACTTTACCGGAGGCGGTTCGCGTCGCAAGAGGTATATCCGCTTCGAATTCGGGGAGATTCCCTTGCCAACCGGGCGTTAATTCTCTCCTCACATAACGATCCCACTCATGCCCAAGCTCTGGGAAAGCTGCCTGGTAACCATTTACCATTGCCAGCCAGGCAGCATGTTCTTTCGCTCCCTGCTCCTGGAAGGCAGAAAAATACGCGCCAACTTGATCGGGAATGTAAAATTTAGCGTCTTCATCCCAACCGAACTGCTTTTTGGTTTGTTTCACACCATCATCGCCTAACGGAGATCCGTGTACCTT
>JALHTN010000492.1 GCA_022865865.1 Anaerolineales bacterium | reverse complement strand
ATTCTCACCTTATCAAACAGGGATTTGGCATTTTAACGTATCAAGCGCAGGTGGCCAGATCGATCAACATGAAGGCAGTTTCGAAGTTGTGTCAAATTCGAATTGCAATGCGGACAATGATCTCGATATTGATTTGAACTGCTTGGGTCGCCTCGAATATGTGGGTGAGCATTATCTGAAATTTCGAGATGGAGATTATTGGATCAAAGCCGGCCTGGATGATCCCGAGAATTTTCTTGGAACAGCTTTTGGAGATTGGGAAGCGAAACGATCTCAAATTGACTTTCTGAGCGAGATGGGGATTAACAGCATCTATGCGATCACCAACAATATCGATGGAGATCGAAAAGACACCTGGCCCTGGATGGGCGAAACCCCAGCTCAAGCGAAGACCAACCATGACAGGTTTGATGTCGCCAAGCTCCAGGAATGGGAAGATTTCTTTTCTTATGTACAACAAAAAGGCATTGTGCTGCACCTGGTGCTCAATGATGATAGTGCCTGGAGAGGTTATGACCAGGAATTGTATATCCGTGAAATGGTTGCCCGGTTTGGACATCACCCGGGAATTATCTGGAATATTGGTGAAGAAGCGAACGAGATCTACTCCAATAGTGAACTGGAAGACTTAGCTGCCAAGATAAAAGATGTCGATCCTTATAACCACCCGGTTACAGTGCACCGCAAATCCCCGTGGCCTTTTCTCGGGAATCAAAAATTTGACCTGGCCAGCATCCAGATCGGAGATGGAGGTTCTGATTTTTCAACAGCCAGATTGACGGATTACAACGCGATCGTCCTCGAGCACCGCGAACAGAGCACCCAGCAGGGACATACGATCCCGATCATGATTGATGAAACTCCCCGCATCACTGAAGTTGATCAAGAAATTATAAGGAAATTTCGCACACAGGTGCTTTATCCCATCTTCTTTGGAGGCGGAAATTTTGAGCTGCATTATCGTGATGCCTATGGACAAAGTGGTTATGTAACCATCGAAGACTTACAGCCCTTGATCATGGATATGGTCCGTCTCCGTCGTTTGCTGGAAAGCCTGCCCTTTACGGGTATGCAGCCGTGCAACGAACTGCTGTCAAACCCGGATAATATTTGCTTTGGTAGTCAGGGGAAAGTTTACGCGATATATTTTCCAGAAGGAGGATCGGAATCTCTTGACTTCACTCAGCAGGAAGGTGAATTCAGTGCTACATGGTTTGATCCGCGAACTGGCGAAAGCGACATGGCTGAGGTGGTAGAAGATGGCCAGGTGAATATCCTCACCGCCCCTGATAACAACGATTGGGTGTTACTACTTGAGGCAGGGTGATTTCAGATGCGCGCAGACCTACTTACAAATATGCCAGGAAAACCAGCGAGGTCGTAATTCAGCTTAGTATTATAGATACAGCGCTTGTCGACTAATGTAAGGATCTTGGCTTCTCGGTAATTTTTGAGATGGAATTCGTTTATTAATCAGGTGGCAATATACATCCTAATTCTGGATATGCCGTAGCTCATAATTGGCTTTCAAGTAAACGAGTTTTGGCCAAGAAACCTAGGTTTTCGCTCTCATCAATATAGTTTGATT
>JALHTN010000491.1 GCA_022865865.1 Anaerolineales bacterium | reverse complement strand
CGCCGAGGCCAGAGGTCTGGTCGATGATGTCGCATTCCCCGGCCAGCAGGGCGGCGATATTGGCGTTGCCACTGCCTCCCACGAAGCGGAAGACAACGTTCTCGAAGTGCGGCAACCCTTCAGCGGCGCGGAAGTAATTGGGATTCTTATGCATACTGATCAGATCGCCCTGCACCCACTCGTCAATGATATATGGACCCCAACCAACTGGCAAGCGCGAGGATTCTTCCGCTTCCAGCAGATCAGCTGCGGTGAATTGTCCCCAGACATGTTCCGGTGCCGGCGTAAAAAAGTTGATGGCATACGAAGCATCCCTGAACCCTGGGATACCGGTCCAAACGGTGGTCAGATCATCGATCGCTTCATAGGAAGCTGTGCGTAGGGTTGTATATTCGTTGCTTAATACATCCGGATCAGCCTGCAGGTTGAAAGCATACACGGAATCGCTGGCTGTCAGAGGAGTCCCATCAGACCAGGTGAGATTGGGCAGCAGCTTAAACGTGGCAGATAGCTGCTCCATCTCAACTTCTCCACCTTGGTAAGCAACTGCCTGCTCGCTTGTGCTGCCGGCAGGAACGAGCATGATCGGTGGATCAGCGTTTGCATCCAATTCGATGACCTCACCACTGGCATCGACCACTGAATCTCCGTCGCTCACAGTCACAGTGGTTACTTCGGCGTCGCCGTCAGCCAGGCTGGGCAGCTTCTCCAGGATTACCGGTTGGTAACCGAAGGAGGCGCTTTCTATGGGTCCATCATAGATGGCGTTCAGGATTTGGTCAGCAGCAAAGTTGTCCGTGCCATACCGAAACAAGCTATCCGGTTCCTCACCCTGGCAGATGACCAGCGTGCGGGGACCGGTTGGTTCTGGTGTGGGTGTCACGACCCGGATCACCTCCACCGCGGTGCCCTCGATGATCTCGGTCACAATCATTGTTTCGAGGACCGGTTCGGGGTTCGCTGCGGATTGGCAGCCAGAAAATATGATCGCCAGAAATAATAATATTGACAGGATTACGAACGGCTTACTTTTTGTTAACATAACTTCCTCCTTTGGAAGATTTTTTGACGATATTTAGGAACCGTCTGATTTATTTGCGCTCTTAAAATGCTATACAGGTCGAATTCTTAGTAGGTCAGAGCAGGCATCTTGCAGGGTTGCGAATCTACTCAGCCAGTAGGTATTGCCAGTTACTATCCTGGGTAAACCTCACCCTTCCATCTACATCGAAGGAAGACCAGGTTTTAATGCATCAATCAGTCGATCTTCTTTCGGGTGCCTTTATGACCCGCGTACCGCATCAATTCCTCACCACTGGTTGTATCCAAAAGATGGCTAGGATAAAGCTGCTATCCATTTTCGATGTGATCCCATGCACAGGACTCTATAGATTCGATAGAATCACCTGATGCATTAACCCCTGGCAGCAAAATCCCTTCCCCCACAAGGATGGTTTCAGCCAGCCGTTTGCAAGCGGTAGATTTGGGAACTCTGTTCGCTATCCCCCATTCAGAAAACAACTTGTTAAGCTTCTTAGAGAGGTATACCTTAATTATACTACTTTTGTGATATTTATCCAGAATAGGTTTTATGCTGACCCACCTATCAGCCCTGCTGTCCAAAAAAAAGACACTCCAGGATGGGTGGCTTTCTCCATTTCACTCAAGGGTCGGGATCCCCTTCCCCCATGATTTGTCATTTCGAACGTAGTGAGAAATCCCTAAAACGCGGTTTTGATTCTCAACGCTGCAGATAATTTTTACAGCCTCGCCTCCCAACTGGGCAGGTAAACGCTGCGGAGGGAGACGGTCACCAAAAGCGCTTCGCCGATCATATCCTCAAGTTGATAGCCTTGGATGGTTTTTTCGATGGATGGTTTCATGTGAACCTCGACTGTTAAATAATGCTAGATATACCGATCGGAACACAATTATTTTTTGGGGGCAGGGGAGTTGTGCAGGCTGAAATGGATGCCCAGTGAAAGGAATTAAATAGATGTCTTATAACTGCAATCCATGAAAACAGTTGGGTAAAACCCACCTGTAAGCGTTTTATAAGAATACTTGGAATCAGAGTACCCGTCAATTATTTTGTGTCCAGTATTGACTACTATTGTCCACTGGTTTAACTGGTCTCTGCAGTCGAAGTTACCCCCCCAATGCTGAATCATTTGATCACATTTTTCCAACTAATAATCAGATAATTCTCCATCCAATTATGAAACAGCTCACACCTGGCAAGTTGCGTAATTAATAGATTGATCCCGATACGGATTACTGACACCATTGCATTTATTTGCTATAGTAAGGTCAGTGACAATCAGTAATAAGTTCTTCCAAGGAGTGAGTGAAATGTTACCGCACAATATTATCAGGGCAGATTTTGAACGACAGAATCGAAACCGCATCCAGCAAGAGGCTGAGAATTCACGCCTGCTGCGGTCCATAGAAAATAAGGATGCTCCAGAACGGATTTTCCCCGTTTGGGAATTCACGGTTCGCAAGTTTCGATGGATCCAGTTGCGCTTGAATCCCGCCGCTTGATCGATTTTGGAATTGCGGAATCTTAAATAATTTGTCCTTGAATTCAACTGGTATAGCAAATTAGGCGGGTCTTAACCCCAAAAGATTTGCTCCTCCAAAAACAAAGATTTTGGGGAGGATTGGGTAAACCCCGGAAAAGATGCGCTCTTTCCGGGGTTATTTTTTTGTCTGAATTGGGAGGATTATTCTTTTAACTGCTCAGCAAAGGATTTGCGGAACTTCACCACCTTGGGGGCGATCACCACCTGGCAGTAACCCTGTTCTGGATTGCGCTTGAAATAATCCTGGTGGTAATGCTCTGCGATGAAGAACTCTGTAAATGGTTCAATCTGGGTCACGATTGGATCAGCCCAAATCTTCTCAGCTGCGACCTCGTCTAATATTCGTTCCGCTGATTCACGCTGTGTTTTATCGTGATAAAAGATCACTGAGCGGTATTGGGGACCGACATCCGCACCCTGCCGGTTGAGGGTGGTCGGGTCATGAATGGTGAAGAAGATCTTCAACAAGTCTTCATAGCTGATCACAGCGGTATCATAAGTAATCTGGACGACTTCTGCATGGCCTGAATCTCCCTGGCTGACTTCCTGGTAAGAAGGATTTTCCTTCCTCCCACCAGAATATCCAGATATAATTTTTTCAACGCCTTTTAGATCAGTGAAAATCGCTTCCAGGCACCAGAAGCATCCGCCTCCCAGGGTGGCGATTTCCTTGTTATGCATATTTTGATTAATTTCTGTGGACATTTGTTTATTCCTTTCCTGCTTCTACCGATAATATTCTTCTCATGACAATGGCAAGGCAACCCTCATATATAGGTTTTTCGATCACCTGCCAGCCAAGTCGTGTATAGAATTCTTCATGGCTGCGGGTGTATAAGTACAGTTCATTCACTTGAAGACGTTTAGCCTCATTTGCGGAGTATTCTACCAGCTGCGACCCAATTCCCTGGTCCCGGTAATCCGGGTGGACATAGACGCCGCCCAACCAGTTGAGATACTGCGGGTGGGTCTCGATCTCACGGATTTTTAAACTGGCACTCGCGATGGGTTGGGAGCCTCGCAGCAGGACGATTATCAGTGGAATCTTATCCCTGTTTAGGTTTCCACCAAGAATTTGCCTCATTCTTTCCGGGGAGCTGCTGGGATCCCTGCGACCCCATTCATCGTAAAACCAATTCGCTAATACCGGGATCAGCGCAGGTTGATCGGCAAGGTTGATGTACCTGTCAGCTGAAAGCCTATTCATTTATCCTACTTTATGTGCGGAATTCACTTGCACTCAATACTGCTTTAATCTCTTGGGCATGAGCGTTGAAATGCAGGCTGATATATTGGAAAAGCCTTTCCAGGGTCACGGATCCACTCAACATTGGGTCCCAATCCGGATAATTGACACCAACTGCCCATTCATCATCTGTGACGCTTTCCAACGCACCCAGGGTGCGGGCATGGGCTTGATCATACTTTTCCGCCAGGGAATGGTTGGTCATGTTGCGGGCACCGCGCTGGGTGAGATATGCATTCAAGCGGTTGAAGGGTCCAGCAGGTATTTTCGGCACCCACTTCAAGTGCCTGATCAGGCGCACATCGTAAGGAAGGTTGCGTGGAGCCAGGCTCATATGGTACAAAACTTCCCTGATCGTCCAGGCTGGATTCAGGCTGGGCTGATCAAGATCT